>JBLMVP010000416.1:0-5563 GCA_050256755.1 Sphingobacteriales bacterium
AAAATAAGATAAATCTGTATTTACGTTAAATGCAAAACCATGCATGGTAACCCACCGGCTGCAACGAATTCCTATAGCACAAATTTTTCTTTCTTTTCCTTTTACTCCGGGTTCTATCCAAACTCCTGTTTCTCCTTTGCTTCTTTCTCCCTTCAATCCATATTCAGCCATTGTAAGGATAATAACTTCTTCTATATTGCGGAGGTATTTGCCAATATCTGTATAAAATTTTTCTAAGTCAATTATTGGATAGCCCACTATTTGTTGCGCCCCATGAAAAGTTATATCACCCCCCCTGTTTGTTTTATAAAATTCAATTCCTTTTTCTTTTAGTTCTTCCTCGCTGATTAATACGTTTTCAATATTACCGCTTTTGCCAAGTGTAAACACGGGCGGATGCTCCACAAAAAGTAAGTAATGTTGAGTTTCTTGCCTGCCCACCTGCTCCAGAGCTTCGGTGAAAGAATTGGCAGTTGACAGTTGACCATTTACAATTAACGATTCGCGATTCGCCATTGCCGACTTAATCTTCACATTAGCCTGCAGGAGCTCCTCCTGGTAATCCCAGGCCTCTTTGTAAGATAATTTGCCCAAATCAGTAAACAGTACCTGTTGAATCATAATGAAGTCTGGCAAAGATACGATGAGCAACCATGTTTTACGCATCAAATTCTATTGTACATTTGCAGACTTTATTACATATATCTTATGGATGAAAAATCGATTCCTTTACTTAATGAGGAGCTGGAAAATGGCGATGGCAGCGAGGAGATGTACGAACGACGTACCATCACTTGTCCCGCCGGCCAGCAGCCAATCCGCCTTGATAAATTCATTATGGGCCGTGTGGAAGGCGCCACCCGTAACAAAGTTCAGCAGGCTATAGAAACAGGCTATGTACTGGTTAATACTAAAAAAATTAAAGCCAACTATAAGGTTAAGCCTTTTGACGAAATAATTATTTACGCTGAAGAAGATCCTGAAACAACTGAAATAGTTCCGGAACAAATGGAACTGGATATTGTTTATGAAGACGACGAGGTATTAGTGATAAACAAATCCGACGGCATGGTTGTTCACCCCGGCTGTGGCAATTATGATGGAACATTAATTAACGGGGTAGCCTGGCACTTAAAACAACAAAATCCCCAACTGGACGAAAATATTTTACCCCGCTTTGGTCTCGTTCATCGTATTGATAAAAATACTTCAGGCTTACTGGTTCTGGCAAAAACACCGGAAGCAAGTGTGTCACTGGCCAAACAGTTTTTTGACCATACTGTAAAACGTAAATACATCGCCTTGGTTTGGGGAGATGTAAAACAAGATAAAGGAACTATAAGAGTTAATGTGGGCAGACACCAGCGTTTCCGTAAAATCATGGATACCTATCCCGATGGTGAACACGGCAAAGATGCCACTACACATTATACCGTTTTAGAAAGATTTGGTTATGTAACGCTGGTGGAATGTGTATTGGAAACAGGCCGTACACACCAGATACGGGTACATATGAAACATATCGGGCATCCTTTGTTTAATGACGAAACGTATGGTGGTGACCGTATTCAAAAAGGCACAGTATTCAGTAAATATAAAATGTTTGTAGAAGGTTGTTTTGCAGTTTGCTCAAGACATGCTTTACATGCCAAAACACTTGGCTTTATTCATCCCAAAACAGGTAAAGAAGTTTTTTTTGAAAGCGAATTACCCGAAGACATGGAGGAAGTAATTGATAAATGGAGAAGATACTCTACTAATAAAAATATTATTTCTTAAAGTCAAATAAAGTTGCTGTAAACACTCCCCTCTCCCTTTTCTTAAAAGCCACATCCCAGTTACCATTGTAGCGTATAACTCGTGGCACTAAATAGTCATTGTATTTTGTCATCTCCACTTCCATCCTAACTTTAAAATCATATACACCCGCATCATAACTCATTTCATAATTTCTTGCCACCACTTCCATCGTTTGTGTATCAAACCAGGTAATCATATTATCAATTACAATACGGCTTTTTTCATCATCCGTTAAGTTTTGTCTTGGCGTTACAGAAAAGATAAAACAATGATGCTGGTTATAGTCATTAAAGTCAATGCTGAAATCATAAAGCCGCGCTACTTCCTCATCAAAGATGTTTATTTTGTTACCAATAAAAGGAATGCCCGGTATTTTTTTACCGGGATTAAAGAATAACATTTTTAATTGAGCCTTATGCTTTTCCATCCCGCTTTTATCCTTTGCTGAAAAATCATACCCGGCTACTATATTATTTTCACCACATACCTGTCCCTCTGTAAAAAACAATCCCGCATACATCGAAGCAGTATAATAATTCCAGTCATAATCATCATCATAAATATTACCCCATTTTGTTTCTTCCAATACCTGCATAGTGCGGCAACCATTAAACACCGTTTGTCTTGTTTTGCTTTTGAGTGAGGCTTTAATATCTTGTTTTTTTCCCATCATATAAATATCATTGATGGAAGTAAAACTCAATACTCTCAGGTTGCGGAATGCTTTATAAAAGGTAGTATCCTCCTGTATCTTTCTTATAAAAGACGGAATATTAATATCCGAACGGACAACTACATCCGAAAGTGTTATCATTTTACCCTGCACTTCTACAGTGGTATCTTTTTGGGCTGAGAGTATAAAGGAGAAAAAGAGAAAAAGAAGAAGAATTAGATGATGTTTTTTAAAGTTCTTCTTCATATCATATAAATCAGTTATTCCTGTAAATCACGGTTTTTTATTTTGGAAACATCATCTTATAATCCACACTCACTTTACCTTTTGAAATATCATCTAATTTCCCTTTGAGAAGCTTTCTTTTTAGAGGTTTCATGTAGTCAATAAAAAGTTTCCCTTCTATATGATCGTATTCATGCAGGATAACTCTTGCAGTAATACCGGAAAAAGTTTTAGTATGTAGTTCAAAATTCTCATCTACATAATTCAGTGTAACCGTTTCCTGCCTGTAAATATCTTCCCTAATCTTGGGGATGCTTAAACATCCTTCGTTATAAGGCCATTCTTCACCATCCAGTTCAGCAATATGTGCATTAATAAAAACCTGTTTTGTACCCGGGCAATCTGCATAATCATCTTTTTCTTCATCCTCCATGTTTTCAAAAATCTGTGTACTGTCCATAACAAAAAGACGGATCTCCCTGTTAACCTGCGGAGCAGCCAGCCCCACTCCATTGGAATCATACATGGTCTCCCACATATCTTCAATAAATTTTTGCAGGTTAGGATAATCAGGCGTAATATCCTTACAAACTGTTCTTAGTACCGGGTGGCCGTATGCTACAATAGGTAATGTCATTTAGTTCAAATATTGAAATGCAAATTTATCCCAAATAAACTTATCAACCAATCAACTTATCAACTCAGCTGTTCCATATATTCCTGCAGAATAATAGTAGCAGCAATTACATCAACGAGTTTTTTATTCTGGCGTTGCTTCTTCTTCATTCCCATATCCAGCATCGCCTGTTTTGCCATTTTGGAGGTGAAACGTTCATCTACAGTTTTAAGGGGAATAGAAGGAAAGTCTTTTTTAAACTTCTCAATAAATTTTGCGACCAGAGGGGTGGCATGGGTATCAGTATCGTCCCAATTCTTTGGGTTACCTACTAAAACAAGCTCCACCCGCTCTTTTAAAAAATAATCTTTCAGAAAGGGGAATAGATCTTTTGTATCAACGGTGGTTAATCCATTGGCAATAATTTGCAGCGGGTCGGTAACAGCCAGCCCGGTTCTTTTTCCACCATAATCAATTGCCATAATTCTTGCCATAAGCCCCTGCTCTTTTAATGAATAAATAAATCTGTAATTACGAATACGGCAAATACTACAGAAGCAATTCCGTTAGTAGTTGCAAATGCTAAATTTACTTTACTCAAATCGTTGGGCCTCACCAATGAATGCTGGTAAATTAATAAGCCAAGGAAAAACATCACACCAATCCAGTACCATAAACCAAACTGGCCATAAAATCCTGCTAAAACAATACAGGTGGCAGAAAGTAAATGCAGTATTTCTGAAACCCGCAATGCTTTTATCTTTCCCAACCATGCAGGAATAGAATATAGTTTTTGCGATTTATCAAACTCTTCATCCTGTAAAGCATAGATGATATCAAAACCACTTACCCAAAATAAAACCGTCAATGAAAATAAAATAGGTAATAAAGCAAACTGACCAGTGACAGCCAAATAAGCTCCAATGGGAGCTAATGATAAACCCAATCCCAGTATTAAATGACAAAGAGGTGTAAAACGTTTTGTAAAACTATAGCCTAATACAACAAACAACGCAACGGGAGATAAAGCAAAACATAATGTGTTGATGAAATAACAACAAACCACAAACAACAAACAACAAACCAATGTAAACATTAATGCATTATTGGCTGAAATTATACCTGCTGGAATTTCTCTTATCGCCGTACGCGGATTCTTCGCATCAAAACTTCTGTCGAGGTAACGGTTAAAAGCCATGGCAGCACTGCGGGCAAAGACCATGCAGAGGATTACGAGAAGGAATCTGGGAAGCAGATATACTTCTGGTTTTCCAGTTGCTGTCCAACCAATCGTCCGATTCAAATTCCACTGTCCTATTCTTGCTAAACTCCAATGCCCTTCTACTTCCCTTGTACTCAAAAAAAATCCAATCAATGCAAAAGGCATCGCAAAAATGGTATGAGAAAATTTTATAAGGCTGAGATAGTTTTTTAATTTCTTCATAAATACTACTCAATATTCGATTATCAATTATTAATTACTAATTATTAATTCTTCCTCTTACCAGTTCCCACAATACAATACCGGCTGCTACAGAAATATTGAGTGAATGCTTCATTCCCAACTGTGGTATTTCAATAGAGCCATCGCATAATTTAAGTACTTCATCTTCCACCCCGCTTACTTCATTTCCAAAAACAACAGCTATTTTTTCAATATCATCAACTGAAAATTCATCCAGCATCATACTTTTTTCTACCTGTTCAATAGCATATATTTTGTACCCTGTTTCTTTCAGATGCTCTACCGCCTGTTTTGTACTGGCAAAGTATTTCCATTCTACTGTTTCCGTTGCACCCAATGCCGTTTTATTAATATCTCTGTGCGGTGGTTGAGGCGTGTAACCACACAAATAAATACCCTCTAATAAAAACGCATCTGCCGTACGGAATACACTGCCCACATTATGCATGCTGCGGATATTATCCAGTACAACTATAATGGGGAATTTATCCGCCCGTTTAAACTCCGAAACCGATTTACGGTTCAGTTCATCCATACTCAGCTTCCGCATTAAAAAAAATTTTGGCAAAGGTAAATGCCCTAATCAAACTAAATGCAGATTCAGTAAAAAAGAAAAGGAGCATTAAGCTCCTTTTTTTATTTGCCATTCGTTTCTTCCAATTCCGGGAAAAACATGTCTTTCGCTGTGGTATGAGGAACGTACCAATGGTCCACTTTCCACATAATCAATACCCAGTTCATATCCAATATCTCTTAACTCAGCAAATTCATCAGGATGAGCAAA
>JBLMVP010000417.1:0-12976 GCA_050256755.1 Sphingobacteriales bacterium
TATTTAAATAGAAGCCTTTTAATGTTTCAATGTCTAATCCATTAACGGAAATTGTTTTAGGCACACCTGTCAATTCATTTCTGGAATAATCTGTGCTGGCTGATTTGTAATTTTTGAAATGAAAATTGTTTACAGTAAGACTTGTCCATAGGCGTAGAGAAGAAATAAATTGCTTTTTATCCCGGAACAAATAGTAGGTAGCAAAAACTTCAACACCTTTTTGTGCAGTTTCCCCGGCATTAATAAAATATTCGCCGCCATTATTCGCTATGCGCCTTACAATGGTATTTTTTAAATTAAAAATATAGGCATTAATGTCAAACTGAATATGGTGTTTAAATAAACCGCCGCGAATACCTACTTCATAATTCCAGCCATACTCAGGCTGCAGGCTTTCAAAAAAACTTCCTTCTGATGGTCGTACTTCTGCAATAGTGGGTGCAGAAAATCCTTTGCTCAAGGAAACCCTTATAGAAAATGCTTCTGTGATTTTATACAGTAATGCGAATCGGGGAGATAGAACAGGGTCAAATTTTTTTGTTTTTTTGGGTAACACAAAGCTGTCTGATGTTCTAACATAACGGTAAGTAAATCCATTATGACTGACACCGGCGTTGAAAAAAAAATTATTTGTTATTTCAAGATTAGCCTGCGCAAAATAGAACCACTGATAGGCATTTACCTCGTCTTTGGACTGAACCGTATCTGCAATTCCATTTTTATTCCCGAAGTTATCTATATAGGCAAAAGTAGTTTGCCATTCGCCCCCGGCAATTAATTTCAAAGGCATTAAACCCAGGTTGGTTTCATAAATCATTTTAGTTCTTAAGCCACGGCTTATTTCTCTTCTCTTTTCGTAATTGGTGATAAATGGGTTTTTGAAATTGGTATAGTTAAAAACAACAGATGTTACATTGCTTAGTTTTTCTGAAAAGTGATAAGTGTTGGATAGCCCGGAAAAGATGGATTTATTATAAACAGCTATCTTTTGTTGCCCGGCTCCCGGTAAAGTGGCGGTGGCAGGCCTCGATTGTTTTGGATTTGCAATATACTGGGCTAAAGTTAATCCCCCGGGAGTTTGGTAATATAGATCAGCAAGCAACATATGAAATTTTAATTCATCTTGCTTGTTAATCATCCATTGATCTGCAAAATGAATTACATCCTTTCGCATGCGGCTATTATCCCTGTAACCGTCATTTTGCATATGAGTTTGGGTAAGCTTTAAGCCATAATTATTTTTTTTCATCTGCCACTGAATGCCTTCGCTAAACAAACCATAGGATCCCCCCTGCAATTGTGCTTTAAATTGATTTGAAGCTTTTTTGTTTGAAATCTCCTGAATAAGTTTTGATTCATTTAAAATTATTGCACCACCTGTTCCCGCTCCATACAAGCTGCTTGCCGGTCCTTTTAAAATTTCAACTAAACTTAATGCGTTGGGGTCTATAAGATTTATGTACGTATTACCGCCGGCATCAGTAAATGGAATATCATCAAAATAAACTTTGATATTGCGGACACCGAAAGGCGAACGTAATAAACTGCCCCGGATAGATAAACGGTAGCTCCCGGGTGAACGTTCTTCCATTCTTACTCCCGGCACGGTGTTAAATACCGATACTAATGAAGTACCGGAAAAACGTTGTAAAGATCTTTGGCTGATGATGCTGATGGATGCAGAAGTTTCCAGCAATTTGCGGTTGCTTTCAAAACCTTTTACTATTACTTCAGCCAATGTTAGCGAAGTATCCGTTGAATTGTTTTGTGCCTTGGCAAATACAGGAATCCATAATGTAAATACTAAAATGTAAGTACTTTTCATATTAAGTAAAACTAATTTAAAACTTACAATTCTATTTTAAAAAACATTTTGATGGAGGAATAAACAGGAAGGGATGCAAATAATATGTCTCTGGAATTTAATTCGGGGATAGGGTATTTTGATTTTTTGAATTAATTATTGAACTAAATTCATACATAATTTGATTTAATAAAAAGTTAACTTAAATTATTACCCGTCGAAAGGGTTACATGCAGGTATAGAAAATTATGGAGGTCCGGCAGTAACTGCTGGCTGACCAGTGTTTATAGCTGCAAGCAGTGATGCAAAGATTAGGGTATTTAATGAGCAAAACGGAAAGCTTTATGGGAATTTGATTTGTCTGTCTGTGGCTATACCACACCATCTGCTTACGTGGTTAATGGGAAACAATTTTTAGTAATTGTTTATGGCGACAGAAAATCGGGCAGGCAATCCGGAGATTCATATGTAGCTTTTGCTTTAACCAAAAAAACAATAACTGCAAATAATAATTAAGTGAGCAACGAAGTTTTTACAATTATTATGGAAGAATATAAAAAGAAACTTGTGCAATTAAATAGTTTTATAACAAACGATACCATTGTTGTTCGTTCTCCCGGAAGAATAAATTTAATAGGTGAGCATACAGATTATAATGAGGGGTTTGTTTTGCCCGCTGCTATTGATAAGGCAATTTATGTGGCAGTAAATAAAAGAGAGGATTCAGTAATACAACTTTACTCTGTTGATTATAAAGAAGAGTATAGCGTATTATTAAATGAAATAAAACCAACGAAAAGCTGGGCTACTTATATTTTGGGTGTGGTTCAACAATTAAAAGACCGTGGTTACTTTATTGGTGGATTTAGCATGGCTATTGACGGAGATGTACCAATTGGTGCAGGGCTTTCTTCTTCTGCCGCTATTGAGTGTGCAACGGTATATGCTTTGAATGAATTATTCTCTTTGAGAATTAAAAAAATGGAAATGGCTCTTATTGCCCAGAAAGCTGAACATGAATTTGCCGGAGTACAATGTGGCATCATGGATCAGTTTGCCAGTATGTTTGGTAAAGTGAATCATGCAATACGACTTGATTGCCGTTCCCTGGAATACCAATATGTACCTTTTAGTATGCGGGGAATAAAAATTGTTTTGCTTGATACCAATGTAAAACATTCACTGGCTTCATCTGAATATAATGTAAGACGTCAACAGTGTGAAAAAGGAGTTGAACTTGTTAAAGCACATTTACCGCAGGTAAAAAGTTTAAGAGACGTTACATTAGATATGCTGGAGAAATTTGTATTACCAAATGATAAAATTGTTTACAATAGATGCAAATATGTAGTAGAAGAAAATGCCCGTTTGCAAAGTGCTTGTATGGATTTAGAAAAAAATGATATAAAGGCATTCGGAAAGAAAATGTTTAATACTCATTTTGGTCTGAGTGATCTTTATGAAGTAAGCTGTAAAGAACTCGATTTTTTAGTGGAAGAAGTTAAAGGTAATCCTTCAGTATTAGGTGCGAGAATGATGGGAGGAGGATTTGGCGGATGTACTATAAATCTTGTAAAAGAAGAAGCGGTGGAAGAACTCGTGAACAAAGTTTCTATGTCTTACAAAAAGGTTATGAAAAAAGATTTGAAAGCTTATATAGCAGTAATTGCTGATGGTACCAGTGTTATTGAATTAAATAGTGGTAAATTATCAGAAAATGTTTACTCAGATAACTAAATGGTTTAATTGCTAAACCATTCATTGTGCTGTTCTTCCACACGAATAAAAGTTGTACGCTTAGTTAATTCTTTTAGTGACTTTGCGCCAACGTAAGTACACGTTGAACGTATTCCACCTAAAATATCGGAAACAGTATTGGCCACCATTCCACGGTAAGGAACTTTAACTGTTTTACCTTCAGATGCCCTGTATTCAGCAACACCTCCTGCATATTTGTGCATAGCAGTATCTGAACTCATTCCGTAAAACAATTTTGATTTTACTCCATCTTCTTCTATTAATTCGCCGCCACTTTCATCATGACCGGCTAACATACCTCCAAGCATTACATAATCAGCACCACCGCCAAATGCTTTAGCAACATCACCTGGTACTTTACAACCACCATCTGAAATTATTTGTCCGCCTAAGCCATGAGCTGCATCAGCACATTCAATAATAGCTGATAATTGAGGATAACCAACGCCGGTTTTAACACGGGTAGTACAAACAGAACCCGGTCCAATTCCAACTTTAATAATATCTGCGCCGGCCAATAATAATTCTTCCACCATTTCCCCGGTAACAACATTACCCGCAATAATTACTTTGCCGGCATATTTTTCTCTTGTCTTTTTTACAAAAGCAACAAATTTTTCAGAATAACCATTGGCTACATCAATACATATAAATCGTAGTCCTTTACAATCCTTTAATATAATATCTAATTTTTCAGCATCAGCTTTTGCGGTACCTGTACTTACGGCAATGTATTCGCTTATATCATTTCCTGTCTGGTTAAAAAAATCTTTCCATTGCTGAGGAGTATAGTGTTTATGTACAGCTGTAAATAACTTAAAGCTTGACAATGCTTTGGCCATTTCAAATGTACCCACTGTATCCATATTAGCGGCCATTACAGGTATTCCTTCCCAGTCGCTGCCGCCGTGCATAAAGCGAAATTTTCTAACCAATGAAACCTCGGAACGGGAAGTGAGAGTAGAACGTTTGGGCCGAATCATAACATCTTTAAAGCCCAATTTTATATCAGATTCAATGCGCATAAATTATTTTTTTCAGGAAAGGAAAGTTAAGTAAACCTATGATGTGGAACTACGAATTAATTATGAACAAGAAATAGCGATTTTTGTTTATTAAAATTTGAATAAATTTTATTTTATTTTTCCGGGATACTGCTTTAATGCTTCTTCCAGGCAATCCATGGCTCTATCAATTGCTTCAGTATTGAGTACGTAGGCAAGCCTTACTTCTTTTTTCCCGAGACCTGGAGTTCCATAGAAACCTGTAGCAGGTGCCAGCATAATTGTTTCCCCGTTATGGGAAAAAGATTCTAACAACCATTGACAGAATTTATCACTGTCATCAATTGGTAATTTAGCCATAGCATAAAATGCCCCGCCGGGGTTAGGACAAAAAACTCCATCCATAGCATTCAGCCGCTTTACTAATAAATCCCTTCTTTTTTTATATTCTTCTCTTGTGCCCTCAAAATAATTATCCGGCAAATCAATAGCTGCTTCGCCGGCTATTTGTGCAAAAGAGGGTGGGCTTAGCCTGGCTTGTGCAAATTTCATAGCCGCATCATGTAATGTTTTGTTCCTTGTTACAAATGCACCAATTCGCCCACCACAGGCACTGTATCTTTTAGAAATCGTGTCCATCAGCACCACATTATTATCAACACCGGTTAAATGCATGGCGCTGGTATGTGTGCCTTCATAGCAAAATTCACGGTAGGCTTCGTCGGCAAATAAATACAAATCGTGTTTCAATACAATTTGTTTTAATGTTTCCATTTCTTCTTTGCTGTATAAATAACCGGTTGGATTATTAGGACTGCAAATAACAATTGCTTTTGTTTTTGATGTAATGGCTTTTTCAAAATCTTCTATTGGAGGCAGGGCAAATCCATTTTCGATAGAAGAAGTAATTGGTTTTACTACTACATCAGCAGCTACTGCAAATCCATTATAGTTAGCATAAAATGGTTCGGGAATAATTACTTCATCTCCTGCATCCAAACAACTCATAAACCCAAACAAAATTGCTTCTGACCCGCCGGTTGTAATGATGATTTGATTATACTCAATAGTAATTCCACATTTCTTATAATACTTCACTAATTTTTTGCGATAACTTTCATTACCTGCACTATGACTGTATTCCAAAACTTTAAAATCAAAATTCCGTACTGCATCAAGTATTAGTTTGGGAGTTTCAATATCAGGCTGCCCAATATTAAGGTGAAAAACTTTTGTTCCTTTCTTTTTAGCAGCTTCTGCATAAGGAACTAATTTGCGGATGGGTGATGGTGGCATTACCTGGCCACGATGACTAATTGTAGGCATTGGGCGAAGTTAAATGAAATAGCCATTTCAAAAAATGCTTAAGCAGATAAATTAGGAAGTAAATTAGTTTAACTTTCTGTTTGTCAAATTGCAAATAAAAAACCCTCCCACATTGCTGTAAGAGGGCTTTTAACTAAAGGTGTGTGATGAAAAATTAATTGATTAAGATTTAGAACCTTTTGACTTTGCTTTTTTAGCTGTTTTAGCAGCGGTAACTTTTGTAGTGGCAGCTTTAGCCTGGTCTGCAGAAGGAGCCGCAGGAACAACTGAGGTAGCAACTGGTGTAGCTTTAGCCTGGGCATCAAATTCAGCAGCAGGTAATACTTTACCGGTAATGCTTACGGTTTTCTGCTCGTCAATTCCTTTAAACTTAATGTAAACAGTTTTAGAGAAATTACCAGCAGCTGCAGCATTATAAGTGGCAGTGATAGTACCTGTTTTGCCAGCCATAATTGGTTCTTTTGTATAATCTGATTTTGTGCAACCGCAACCGGGAGTAACACTCTCAATTACTAAGGGTTCCTGGCTAATATTGGTTAAGGTGAAAGTTCCTGTTACAGGATTACCTTGTTTTATAGTACCAAGGTCAACAATTTCAGATGCAAATTTTACTTTGTCTGCAACTTTTGACTGGGCTATAACAATATTAGCAACGATTAAGGCTACGAATGCAAAAAAGAAATGTTTCATGTTTTTTAATTTATAAACTTTTAAAATATTATTGTTTGAGTAGTTCTAAGATGGAATTTCCGGGTACAGAGTTGTCAGCTGTTTTTCTAACTTCTCCTTTTATGGTTAAAAGCTTTGATTGGCCATTATTATAAGATATAGTTATCGTTTTTTCAAAAGGGCCATAAGCCAGTGCGTTAAAACCAACATTAATTTTAGAAGTAGCTCCGGGTGCAATAGGTTCTTTACTCCATAAAGGTGTGGTACAGCCGCAGGAAGCGTGTACGTCATCTAATTTTAATGCTTCAGTACCAGTATTGGTAATAATAAAATCGTAGGTAACAGGTTTGCCCTGAATAATTTTCCCAAAATCATAATTGGTGACATTGGCTTTAATCAATTCAGCTGGTTGAGTAGTGGCTTTAATATCTGTTTGTGCATAAATAATTGCAGTAGCACAAAGGAATAACATGATTAAACTTATTTTCTTCATAGTTCGGTGATTTATAAACTATAATGTCCTATAGGTGCCTACAAAATTAGACATTCCAGTCAAATGTCATAACTTTTTTTTGTCATTAGCATTTTATTAAGAAACGCTGCGAATTAGGGTAAATTGTAGATTTGCCAGATGAATGCATATGCCCATAACGAAAGCCTGTCATTGGAAAGTCTTTCCTTTGATACATTCCGCGACGAAGTTTTAAAAGACTACCGAGTTGCCTGTGAAAGCCGGGAAGCCAGCCTGTTAGGCCGCAAAGAGGTGTTAACAGGTAAAGCTAAATTTGGCATTTTTGGGGATGGAAAGGAAGTTCCGCAGGTAGCTTTGGCAAAATTTTTTAAGCCCGGAGACTTTTATACAGGATATTATCGTGATCAAACATTTGCTTTTGCAACCGGCACCGCTTCAGTGGAAGAGTTTTTTTCCCAGCTTTATGCTGATCCGGACACCAATAATGACCCACACAGCGGAGGTCGTCAGATGAACAGCCATTTTGCAACAAGGTTAGTTGATAAAGATGGTGAGTTTCTTGATTTGGCTAATCGGAAGAATTTGATAGCGGGCATGGCTCCAACCGCATCTCAAATGCCCCGTTCAATTGGATTGGCATTGGCTTCTAAATCTTTCCGCCATGTAAAAGAATTAAAACAGTTTACCGACCTGTCAAATAACGGGAATGAGGTTTGTTTCGCAACTATTGGTGATGCTTCTACCAGCGAAGGTCATTTTTGGGAAACCATTAATGCGGCGGGTGTTTTGCAAATTCCTTTGGCCATTTTTGTTTGGGATGATGGGTACGGAATTTCTGTACCACGTAAATATCAAACTACCAAAGGTTCTATATCCGAAGTACTGAAGGGGTTTCAGAAAAAAGAAGATACCAATGGCATTGACATATATAAAGTAAAAGCATGGGATTATGCCGGTATGTGCGAAGTGTTTGAGCAGGGCATAAAAAAAATCAGGGATACTCATACACCGGCTTTATTTCATGTGGAAGAAGTTACTCAGCCGCAGGGACATTCTACATCGGGCAGCCACGAACGATATAAAGCTCCTGAAAGGTTAGAGTGGGAAAGACAATGGGATTGTATTAAAAAATTAAAAGAGTGGATTATTACCAACACATTGGCAACAGAAGAAGAATTAAATGAAATTGAAACAGAAGCTAAAGAAGCGGTTAGGGACAGTAAGAATAAAGCATGGGAAAAATATCTGGCACCTATTAAAGAACAAGTAAATGCTTCTTTAAATCTTTTTAGTAATTTAACTGCTGGAGCTACGAATGAAAGTATTCAAAAAATAGCTGCTGAGCTTTCATCCAACCGGGAGCCGCAACGGAGAGATGTATTGAAAGCATTAGCCGCAGTTTTAAATGAAACAGGTAATGTTGATCTGTTATCCTATTATAACTCACTCAGGGAAAAGAATACGGCATTATACAATTCTTATTTGTATCTGGAAGGAGCGAAAAGTGTATTAAAAGTACCTGAAATAAAAGCAGAATTTACCAACGACTCTCCTGTAATAAATGGTTACGAAATACTTAACAGGTATTTTGATAATCTATTTACCACTAATGCCAAAGTAATTGCATTTGGTGAAGATCTTGGTTTTATAGGAGATGTTAACCAGGGATTTGCCGGATTACAGGCCAAGCATGGTGAAGGAAGAATATTTGATACCGGCATCCGTGAATTAACTATAATAGGTCAGGGCTTAGGCTTAGCAATGCGGGGATTAAGACCGATTGCAGAAGTTCAATATTTAGATTATTTAATTTATGGATTACAACCATTAACAGACGATGCCGCTACATTACATTACCGTACCGTTGGTATGCAGAGTGCTCCCATTATTGTTCGTTCCCGTGGTCACCGGTTAGAAGGTATCTGGCATAGTGGTTCCCCAATGGGAATGATTATAAATTCTCTTCGTGGAATGTATGTGTGTGTACCCCGTAATATGGTACAGGCTGCCGGCATGTACAACACTTTATTAAAGGGAAATGATCCTGCATTGGTTATTGAATGTTTAAATGGTTATCGCTTAAAAGAAAAATTACCTTCCAACCTTTCTGAGTTTACTGTTCCACTTGGAATACCAGAAGTAATAAGAGAAGGACAAGATGTTACAATTGTTTCTTATGGGTCTGTTTTAAGAATTATCCAGGAAGCGGCCAACCAGCTTGAAAAGGCAGGTATCAGTTGTGAGGTGGTAGATGTGCAGACTTTATTGCCATTTGATATCAACCATATCATACTTCAATCCTTACAAAAGACTAACCGTATTGTTTTTATTGATGAAGATGTTCCCGGCGGCGCAACGGGATATATGTTTAATAGAGTAATGGAAGAACAAGGCGGATATAAATGGCTGGATGTAGCCCCAAGAACCATTACCAGCCAGGCTCATCGCCCGGCCTATGGTAGTGATGGAGATTATTTCAGTAAACCAAATACGGAAGATGTTATAAGAGTAATAAAGGAAATGATGGCTGAGTAGCTATTGAATAAAAATTATCTACAAAAAAATGAAATTGAAATTATACCAGGTTGACGCGTTTACAAAAAAACTTTTCGGTGGTAACCCTGCAGCAGTGATTCCTTTGAAAAAATGGTTGCCCGCTGAATTAATGCAGCAATTAGCTTTGGAAAATAATTTAAGTGAAACAGTTTTTTTTGTTCCCTCAAAAGAAAAGGGTGTTGATTATGATATCAGGTGGTTTACTCCTGCTGTAGAAGTAAACCTTTGCGGTCATGCTACCTTAGCTTCGGCTTACGTTGTTTTTGATATTCTCAAGTCAAAAAAAAGAACCGTTAAGTTTAACTCTAAAAGCGGTGTGCTTACTGTTCAAAAGAAGAAAGATATTATGGAAATGGATTTCCCATCGTGGAAACCAGAGCGACTTTCAGAATACCCGGAAGAGTTGGCTGCTGTGTTAGGTAATCCTGAAATTGCAGGTGTATATAAATCCCGGAATGTATTGGTTGAATTAAATAATGAAGACGCAGTTAAAAATTGCCAGCCCGATTTTACGCTGATGAAAAAGCATTTTGACAAAATGATTATCACTGCTCCGGGAAAAGAATCGGATTTTGTTTCCCGTTTCTTTGCACCAGTTGCAGGAATTAATGAAGATCCTGTAACGGGCTCTGCTCATTCGCAACTCATACCTTTCTGGGCTGAAAAACTGGGAAAGAAAAAAATGCTTGCCAAACAATTAAGCAGTCGTGGAGGTGAATTATCATGTGAACAATTAAATAAGGAAAGAGTAAGTATTGGCGGTCAATGTGTTTTTTACATGAAAGCTGAAATAAACTTGCCTATTTAAACAACACTTGTTTTTTGTTGATTTCCTGGTGCAGTAATTATTTTTAATATTGTTTTTTTATATTTTCTCCTGTATGCTTTTATTGTGAATGAAAATATTAAAATCCAGAGGATGAATATCAACCAAAATAGTTTATTATAGATTCTTAACAAAAAAGGCCTCATCGAAATATTGTCAGCATTTTCTTTCCCTATAACAAAATTTAAAATTGATTTTATTGAAGTGGTAACTCCGGGAATTTTATTCCAATTGGTGTACCGGACATCTTCATAAGAGTATTCAGGGTTGTAACCAGGTGGGAGTTGTGCTTTGTAATAACTCCAGTTTGAATTTAGATCGGCAAAACTTGCGGGTTGGCCATTAGCTTTTTTAAAATACATATTAAATGTAGGGTCTAATACTATCCACCCGTCTTCTGTTTTTGTTTCAACGAACATATGCCCTCCGTAAGCGCCATTTACTTTCATTTGCCCAATTCTTACCTTCATATCATTTGATTTTAAAATACGGGCAAGAACGATAGAGTAGCTTCCACATGCGCCATTACCGGTCATCAGATCTACAGTTGAGGGGTGAAGAATATTTGCTTTAATTCCATCCAGCTCCTGGTTACCAAACATCAGGTATCTTTTTTCCTGAAGTTCGTAAGAAGTATGCATTGCCTTTATGGCAAAATCTGATTTGCTATAATTTTCCTGAAGTTGAGTCCGTATTCTGCGGGCAATTATGGAAAATAGTTGTGTTTCATATTTCGATTCTGTTGCAAAGAATAATATGCTGGTAAGCATAACGCCATTTAAAAAACATAGAAAATATAAGCTTCTAAGGATATTTCTGATCTTAGTCAATATAGGGTTAAAAGACATAAAATATAATTAATCATTGTTAGCATATTCTATAACTGTTACTACAAATATGCTTAAAATAACGGGCATTAGGACTAAAAGAATTACACATTGTTTAGTCAGTCTAAAAATTTTTTCTTCCACTCTGGTTTTGGCAACCAGCATTCCTCTTTTTTGCCAAACCATTTATACCGTTTACGGGAAATAAAATTATATACAGCATCCCTGATAAATTTTGGGACAATAATAAAACTGTATAATAATGACCAGCCACCACCAAGGTGCTTCAACATTCTTAGTGCACCGGTAGAACGGGTATAGATTTTCCCCTCTTCTAATAAAATGAATGAGTTGAATATGTCAGAGGATAGATTATTTTCTTTTAATATTTGCTGTCCGTAATTACCCTGTAAAGAACCAAACAGGAATTGATTTTTTTTATCTCTTTTTAAAACAAACTGAACAGAGCTGCTGCAGAGATTACATACACCATCAAAAAGAATAATTTTTTTTGTAGTATCCATTTAAGAGTAAAAATAAAGAAACTGTCAGTATCAGAAATTTCTTTTAAAAATAAAGTATAAATTTCTGATAATAAAAATCATACGCCTGAGAGATACGTGTTTATGATATATATGTTGTTTTAATATTTAAAAAATTCTTTCATTTTAGCCATCAGCCATTCCTTTTTTCTTCTGCTTACTTCCACCTCTTTATTGTTGGAAAGAATTACAGATCCACCTTCGCCACGGATATATTCTTTTATGTGCAGCAGGTTTACTAAATAAGATTTATGAATGCGAACAAAACCTGCATCAGAAAGTAATTCTTCATATTCATAAATCGGTTTAGCAGAGCAAATATTATTAACATTGGTAAAATAAAAATTAGTATAGCTACCTGATGCCTCACAAAATAAAATATCTTTCAAATCCACTACCTGGAAACCCTTGAGTGAAGGGATGCAGAGTTTCATCTCATGATTTGGTTGAGGCTTCTGTATATTGTGAAGCAGTGTAGTAATATTGTGATTGATTGCAGAAGCTGATATTCTTTTTACGGCTCTTTTTACCGCATCTGCCAGCAGGTCTTCATCTATCGGTTTTACTAAATAATCCACAGCGCTGTAACGAAATGCTTGCAAGGTGTATTCGTTATGTGCTGTAACAAAAATAATTTCAAAATTTATTTTCTCTAATTCAGTGAGTAAGTCAAAACTTGATTTGCCCGGCAATGAAATATCCAGGAAAACCAACTGTGGTTCCAGCAGCTCAATCTTTTCTTTTGCTGAATCAGCATCTGCACATTCTCCAATAATTTTTAATTCAGGGCAGTATTCCTGTAATAATTTTTTTAGGGTATTTAAGCCCCTTGGCTCATCATCAACAAGAATCGTACGTATCATATTCAGGGTTTATACTGTTAATTTTAATACTGCCAAAGTTCCACTGCCTTTCATTGCCGGTAAATCTGCTTTATCAGTAATACTTAATGAGCATTTCATATGGTATTTTTCATTAAGTAAGGTAAGTCTTTCCCGTATATTGGTAATACCTAACGAGCGGTGTGCAGGAAGGGATGCAGATTTGCTTTTCATTGTATGACGTATGCCAACTCCATTGTCTTCAATTTCACAAATCACCTGGTTATTTTCTTTAAAGAAACGAATAAAAAGTTTGCGGTCATTTTGTTTGCTGCGTAAGCCATGCCAGATGGCATTTTCGACCAGTGGTT
>JBLMVP010000418.1:0-8264 GCA_050256755.1 Sphingobacteriales bacterium
TCTTTGCTATTGCAGCTAAAATTTCCAGGCCATCAATTGCCCCGGTGTTCACTGTTCCTGCATTGCCCACGATACAAAAAGGCAGGAAGCCATTGGCTTTGTCTCGCTGAATTTGTTCTTCTAATAGATCAATCCTGACCTCGTAATTTTCATCTACCGCTATCTTCCGTAAATTTTCACTGCCAATACCTAATAGCTCCACTGCTTTCTGCAAACAACTGTGTGTTTCGGCTGATGCGTACATTACTAACTGTCCATCTAAGTTTTTTATTCCTTTCTTGCGTATATCTTTATTAAAAAAATTTCTTGCGGTTGTTAAAGCGAGTACATTCGCCAGCGATGCTCCTGTTGTTAATATACCCGAACTGCTTTTAGGAAACCCATACATTTCTTTTGTCCAGTCAAGCACCTGTTTTTCCACATATAAATCGGCATGCTCGCCAAAAGAAGTAGTTGGGTTCATTGCTGATGCCAGCATGTCTGCCAGCATACCCGTTGCAGAACCGTTACCACATACCCATCCCCAAAAACGCGGATGTGTATTGCCCAATGCATAAGGCAAAATGTTTTGCTGAAAAGATTCATACACATCATCCAAACTATTCTCCTGCAAAGGCATATTGGTATCCAATGCCAGCTTTACTGATTGTGGGATAGGTTGCCACACTTTTCTTTCACCAGACCGTTGTATATAATTAATCATATCATCCAGCATTCGGTGACCGGTTTGACGAAATTCCTCCCAGTTTGATGGATCAATTGTCTCTTCAAGGACAGATGTATTCAACTCCAGCATATAAATTGGTTTCTGTTATACTGTAAAATGCACAAGAGAAGATTGGTTGGTCAACCCGTTTCTTGCCAAACACAGTTGGTTGATTATTTTTTTGACAGAGCAAAATTGTTTAAATTTTTTTTGTAAAAACAGATTCAGTTTTTGTATTTTTGACCATATCAGATTTCTTAACATATGCGTAACGTAAAATTCACATCCGATGAACACCTGTATTTACAGGTTGCAGAGGGGCTGGAGAAAATGATCTCAGATGACATACTGAAGATTGGAGATAAACTTCCATCTGTTCGTGTACTGAGTGATGAATATGGAATCAGTATGAGCACCGCCTTCCAGGCTTATTATCATTTGGAAGGAAAAGGATTAGTGGAATCAAGACCAAAGTCGGGCTATTATGTTCGGTTTAATTATAAACGCTTCCCCGATTTGCCAAAGGTAATTCAGCCCGAACCGGTATCAAGTGATGTGAGTGTAAAAGATACCATTGCTTCTATCTACACCGATATTGCATCGCATATAAAAATGAATTTCGCCATTGCTGTACCGGATGCTTCTTTATTACCTGCAGCCAAGCTGAATAAATCAGTAATGCATGCATTACGGAACAGTAAAGACCACTGTATAAATTATGAAAATACACAGGGTAATATTGAATTACGAAAACAAATTGCCAAACTTGCTTTTAACTGGGGCGGTAAAATAAAGGCAGATGATGTAATTGTTACTTCGGGATGTTTGGAAGCAATTAACTTATGCTTAAGAGCAGTTACAAAAAGTGGTGATATTGTAGCTGTAGAAAGTCCAAATTATTTTGGCATTTACCAGTCATTAGAAAGTCTGGGATTAAAAGTAGTAGAAATTTCTACTGACCCCGCTACAGGGATTGATTTAGATTGTTTGCAGACTGTGATTAAAAAACTTGATATTAAAGCTTGTATTGTTACTCCCAATTTTAATAACCCATCAGGCAGTTGTATGCCGGAAGAAAACAAAAAGAAATTGGTTGAAATCATTTCTAAAAATAATATAGCTTTAATTGAAGATGATATTTACGGCGAATTGTATTATGGAAAAAGCCGTCCACGTACCTGCAAATATTATGACACTAAAGGTTTGGTAATGCATTGCTCCTCTGTATCCAAATCATTGGCCCCTGGTTACAGAATTGGATGGACAATACCTGGAAAATTTACTGAACAGGTAAAACAGATAAAAAGAATCAGCGATATCAGCAGCCCTTCCTTAACACAGGCCGCCATGGCACATTTCTTAGGCAATGGCCGATATGAATATCATTTAAAGAATTTACGCAAGGCTTTACATACGCAGAGTTTAAAATATACTCAGGCTATTATTCAATATTTTCCCGAAGGCACCAAGATGTCACGGCCGCATGGAGGTTTTGTTTTATGGGTTGAATTGCCTAATAAAGTAGATGCTTCTAAACTAAGGCTGGAAGCAATGAAACATCATATATCAGTGGTACCGGGAAAAATATTTTCTTCCAGCTGTAATTACTGCAATTTCATCCGCATCAGTTTTGGCAAACCCTGGAACGATGACATGGATTATGGGCTGATGATGCTGGGAAAGATGGTGAAGAAGATGATGTGATTCTATTATTATTATTATTTCAAACGCAGTGAGGAATCGTCTGAATTTAAATATACATGAATTTATAAATTCAGGAGATGTTCCCTATCGTCAACATAACAGAGAAGAGGTTAGCATTTCTCCAGTGCCTGCAAAATATCCGCAGCAATATCATCCACCTTCTCCAGTCCAACAGAAATTCGAACTAAACCGGGAGTAATGCTTACTTCTGCTTTTTCTGCATCACTTAATTTGGAATGGGTTGTTGATGCCGGATGAGAAGCAATACTTCTGGTATCACCAAGATTATTAGTCATGGATAACATTTGAAGTGCATTTAAAAATTTACGGCCGCTTTCAATTCCCCCTTTTAATTCAAAAGTTACAATGCCACCACCGTTGCTCATTTGTTTTTTAGCAATAGCATATTGTGGATGTGTTTCTAAGAAAGGATATCTAACGGAACTTATTTTTGGATGATTTTGTAATTGCTTTGCCAGTTTCAGTGCGCTATCTGCATGTCTTTCCATTCTTATATATAATGTTTCCAAACTTTTAGTAAGCACCCATGCATTAAACGGACTCATAGAAGGTCCTGTATTACGAACAAATAAATACAATTGTTTTATCAAATCTTTACTGCCAACAACAACTCCGCCCAGCACTCTTCCCTGCCCGTCAATAAACTTAGTTGCAGAATGCAAAACCAAATCAGCTCCAAAATTTATGGGCTGTTGAACTGCCGGTGTAGCAAAACAATTATCTACTACCAATAAAATAGCATGTTCTTTACAAATCTTAGCCACGTATTCAATATCAATAATATCCAACCCGGGATTAGATGGCGTTTCTACATACAGCATTTTTGTATTCGGCTTTATCAATGCTGCAATAGTTTCCGGCTCATTCATATTGAAATAGGAAGATTCAATCCCCCACTTGGGCAAATACTTTGTAAGAATCGTATGTGTTGAACCAAATACCGCAGAAGCAGAAATAATATGATCGCCTTTAGATAAAAAAGTCATGAAGGTGGAAAACACCGCCGCCATACCTGTTCCGGTTGCAATACCAGCTTCTGCATTTTCCAATGCGACAATCTTTTCAATAAATTCATCTACCGTAGGATTAGAAAAGCGACTGTAGATATTTACATCCAGGCTATCATCAGCAAATGCAGCTGCCATATCTTCGGCACTATCATATACAAAACTGCTGGTTAAAAATAATGGAGTACTATGTTCTTTCTCTGAGGTACGTTTGGTTTGTAAACGAATAGCTTTTGTTTCCGGTTTCTGCGACATGTTATTGTTGATTGTTTATAATTATTATGCCGGGTTAAATTCTGTTCCGTTGACTGCAACAGCAAAACTAATCTTTGCTCCTGCTCTCCGTAGGGTTTCAGTAACAGAGCAATATTTATTAATAGATAATTCTGCTGCACGATAAGCTTTGGCTGCATCTACCGTACCAGAAAATTCAAAACGAATGTGCACAGTTTCCCACAAAGACGGTTCTTTACCTTTTTCCCTTTCACCATCAACAAACATTTTCATACTGGTATATTCCTGGCGTTGTTTTTTTAATATACTGACAACATCTACGCCACTGCAACCACATAAAGCAGCCAGTACTGTTTGCATAGGACGCATACCTTTTCCATTTCCACCCTGATCGGCAGGAATATCAATTTTCATTTGATTACCAGTAGCATCGGTTAGCGTAAATCCGTAATCAGGATGGGTTAGCTCTGCATATATCAATGCCATAGCGAATTATTTAGTTTGCAAAGATACAATGCAATTGACTAACCTTTGTTCTTGAAAAGAGAATAATGACAATGTCTATCATAAAAAAACACAGCTCCCGCTGTGCTTTAAAAGATCATTCGTGAATTGTTTAAATAATTTAAACAGGAACCGGAATAGCAATTTTTATTTCAGGGCGGAATATGATTTTCGCCCTTACTGAGTTGGAAATTAAACAGGCTGCTTCAGATTTATCCAAAATTCGCAAAGCTCTTTCCCTCTCTGACTCTTTATGTATAGTTAATACCGGAGATAAAACAATTTCACTAATCATCAACTTACCCTCTACTTTTTCCAGTTTGCCATTGGCATTACATTCAAAATTCACAAAATCAAGTTTTGAATTTTCAGCAATAGTCAGAAAAGTGGTCATAAGACAACTATTAACCGCCGCCACCAATAAATGTTCCGGTGACCATATACCGGGCATACCTTTTGGAAATTCAGGAGGAGTGGCAACTTCAATGGTTGAATCTAAAACCGGGGAACTCATCGTTCCTATCCGGTCTCTGTCCCAGTTAATTTTTACTTCGTAGAAATGAGCAGTATCCATAGTATTCAATTTTTAATGAGGTACTGAAATAATTTCAATACAAAATTGCAATTTGAATAAACCGAATACTGTGATTTAAATCACTCCCTCTTAAAATTGATAAAAATCATATGCATTTGCTAAGAGAAATCATAAAAAACTGACGAAAATCATGTCTCTGACTCAGTAATCAAGATTCACGATTTCAATTAACTGGTTTTTGAGCAGTTTTATCATGCCTCTTTCGCTAAGCTTCTTCATGAGTCTTGATATAACTTCACGGGAGGAATTGAGTTCCTGCGCTATTTCCGTATTATTTACAGCAAGAATATTTGTCTGATGAATTTCTTTTTCCCGTTTGAGGTAGTAAATTAATTTTTCATCCATACTCCTGAAAGCAGTATGATCCAATGTCACCAGCAATTCCTCAAATCGTTTACGGTAAGTCTCCAGTACAAAATTGTACCAGCTTTTATAATCATGCATCCACTGATCCATATATTCCAGCGGCACGGCAATTACAGTAGTTTTTTCTGTTACTTTACCAAGCACTTCACTTTTTTCCTGCTTACCTGCACTAATCATAGATAAGGCACAGGCTTGTCCCGGCTGCAGGTAATACATAAAATATTCATGTCCATCCTCATCTTCCCGGTATACTTTTATTAAACCATCAACAATTAATAAAATTGATTTAAAATACTGACCAGTTTTCATCAGTAATTCGCCGGGCTCAAAAACTTTTATTTCAGCCTTGTCCTCAAGATTTTCTAACAATTTATTTTCAAACGAAGGGAAAGCGTTTCTTAAATCGTTATTCATTACAGCAAGTTAAGAAATGCAGGGAAAGTTAGGCACACTTATTTTTGTTTGTTCCTCAAATCCAAATTATTAATGAAAAAAATTCTTGCCGCATTGTTAGAACGGTATTTATTCCCGGCGGCTAATTGCTGGAAAACATTTGTCCATCCAAACTGGAGATTATCATGCTTATTTACATGATAATTAAAGCCCAGGAAGAAACGGTTCTGGTCAAAATAATTATAAACGATTTGCTTCCCAAAATTCACATGCAATTCATCGTTCACCACAAATGAGAAGGTGTTGGGCTGAAATCTTTTTTTGCTTAGCGGGAACTGTGCAAAAAAATTATACCGCAAACGAAAGTTGAAACTATATCCATCTGCCAGTTCATTGTCATTTAAAATTTTGTGGCGGTATCTTTCTTCTAAACGTATCCATTGCGTTAAATGCAGTTTTGGATATTTAGTATGCCATTGAATCTGCTGCCATGGCCGGTGTTCGGGCTGAGAAATATTTTTATGATTGTCTCCGGGAAAAATATTTACATACGCATATCCTAATGTTAGTTTTGTATCATCATTGATATAATAGGTTAAACCGGAACGAAAAATAGTCTGTGAAAAATTAGTAAAAAAATCTTCTTTTGTACGCAGGTGTACATCCAGCCATAGTCCCCATTTATCAGATAGCCTTGTCTGATTTAAATAAGCCAGCCAAACCTGCTGCACATGCTCAGTGCTTTTAGCCGTTTGTGAAAAACCAGCTTTAGAAATTACCAGTAATGAAAAAGACAAAATTAATTTCCTCATACTACAAAAATAAAAGGCAGTAATGTTATACAGCCTTTTACAAGGAATTTTATTTGGTTAGTAATCCGTCAATAGTAACAGCTACATAATATAATCCTCCAATGGCTGGACCACCTGCATATTCAAGATGACGGTTGTTTAGCAAATTGGCGCCGCCCATTTTAATGGAAGTGTTTGCTTTTGGCAGGCGATAAGTAATCTGTGCATCAACGGTGCTGAATGCTGAAATGCCACCTGTAACCAAAGGGCTTTCCCATAAGAAGGCATTCTGCCATCTCCACACAATATTAAACCCAATGTTTTTTATTACTTCACGGTTACCAATAGAAAGATTGGTTGACCAATCGGGTGTGTTGAAACCTGTGACAAAAATATCATTGGTTTTATTTGCTTTGATTTTATTATAATTGATATTACCGGAGATAGTATATTTTTTATAAAAATTCCAGGTTACTCCCAAAGCCGCACCATAGTTGTGATATTTGTTTTTTGCATTGGTGTATACACGGTAACGGTCCTGACCTTTGCTGGCAGCTGTAGTTGGTGTAGCGACAGTTGCATCTCTGTTTCTGTCTAACATTGCCAGCACAGCTGCATCCGAACCAATTGTTTCATCTTTTGGCACATACACCTGAACCTGTCCAAGAAATCCATCATAGGTATTGCTGTAAGCATCAAAATCAACAATAAGTTTATTTTTCAGCAAAACACTTTTATAACCAATTTCAAAAGAGTTAATGCGTTCAGGCCTTGCATCAGGCAGGTTAGCAACGACCAGTAAATTTCTGTTGGCCAATGCCGCGGCATCTGTATTTCCCTGGGCACTTACAGCAGCATTGAAATTAACTACTGATGTTTGTGTATAGCTGTTATCCAAATA
Source organism: Sphingobacteriales bacterium (assembly GCA_050256755.1). GTDB lineage: Bacteria > Bacteroidota > Bacteroidia > Chitinophagales > Chitinophagaceae > AWTP1-9. Next base: position 7,223 of record JBLMVP010000418.1, read on the forward strand.
ACCTAATCCTTCATTGATGTAAGGCAAACTTCCCACACGTTTCACACGTCCGTTGTTTACATACGACAATGCTTCAAATAAAGCAGGGAAACGATAACCCTGCTGATAGGTGGCCCGGAAATTATGATTTTTCTTATATGTATATACGGCAGCTAAACGTGGTGTAAACTTTGGTTTAAATTCAGGATTACAATCATAACGCACCGAACCAAACAATTTAAGCTTATCATCAAAAAATGTTTTGGTTAATTGTGTAAATGCCCCAAATTTCTTATAATAAACATTGCTTCCAAAGCTTCCATCTTTCAACGGAGTATTCCGTTCTGCAATTGGACGGGAGAAATCAACAAAATTATTTCCATCGGGAATGACTTCATAAATTCGGGCATCACCGCCAATCAATAAATCAAACAGTTTTATTTTGCCTGATAAATCCCATTGTGCCTCGGTATGATATAGACGGCTTTTTTGTATTAATGCAGCGCCACCAGTTACTGGCGCATCAGGAATAGCAGATGATTTAATATCCCAGTTATTAATTTTTATGATAGAATCTCTTACCGTATTGAAACGTTGTGTTCCGGGTTCTATGCGGCTGGCATCTGCCTGCTGACAAGCATATGCATTAGCAGCAGCCAAATTAGCAGCTGTTAAAGTACCGCCATTAGCAGCCGCATAAGCATTTAATGCAGCTTTATATTTTGCAGACCATGCATTATTACTTCCACCTGTATATAAATCCAAATTATCTGCTAAGGGTTTTACATTGTATGAGTCCCCCGTATTTTCAATAGAAACATAACTGCGAATTAAATAATTGGTTCCTTTTAATTCAAGATGATGATTTTGCACAACTACATTATCCAGCCTGATTTTATTCCCTCTTTGAAAAACCCCATCCATCTGGCCTACACGGTATGAATAAGTTAACTCTGCTTTTTCACTGATGCGGTAACTTAAAGAAGCATCAAACTTAAGGTTACATACCTTAGGGCTTACCAAATCTGTTTCCCAATAACCGGTACGTGCAACACGTAATGTT
>JBLMVP010000419.1:0-2862 GCA_050256755.1 Sphingobacteriales bacterium
GTTTATTAATGATAACCTTAAACTGTCTCTATTAAAAAAAAATCTTGGTATCACCGCCACACTTATTTTTTTATACGCCTGCCAAAAGAACCCGGATCTTGGGTCAGTTGATTGCAGCGGACCTGCAAAATCTTTTGTTACGAATGTAAGCCCGGTTATTCAAGCATCATGTGCAACTGATTCAGACTGCCACGGAACGGGCAGCAGCAGTGGACCTGGACCGTTGCTTAATTATACACAGGTCTTTAATGCCCGTTCGGACATTCGCTCATCAGTTGCTTCGGGGCATATGCCTTTGAATGGAACTTTGACAGCAACTGAAAGAAATGCAATTTTGTGCTGGATCGATAATGGCGCTACAAATAACTAACTAATGATCACTTTCAATTAAAGTAAAAAAGGATCAATGGAAATAACATACAAATTCGATGCAATGCCCTCCACAGAAGTTATCATAGAGTTATATAACAACTCAGGTTTGAACAGACCGACTTCAAACTTCGACAGGATCTCCAAAATGTATGCTAATTCAAATTTAATTGTAACTGCATGGGATAAGGATAAACTTGTTGGCGTTTCCCGTTCACTTACGGATTTTTGTTACTGCTGCTACTTGTCTGATCTTGCGGTAAGAGAGGAGTATAAACATGCCGGTATCGGAAAAAAGTTAATTGCCCTGACAAAGGAAAAAGTTGGAGCAGAATCTATGGTTTTACTTTTGGCGGCGCCGGCTGCAATAGAATATTATCCGAAAATCGGTATGGAAAAAGTTGACAATGGGTTTATTATTAAGAGAACAGAGTGATAAATTTAGACAATGAACGGAGAAACTGATTTGGATAAACTTTTAAAAACAATGAAACCCCGGCACAATACCGGGAATTTTGTCTTTTGCAGCGTTAACAATACTGCGTTGATTAATTTTACCGAAATCATTTTTTTATTCAAAGAAGCTGAAGGCATTACAGTTATTTTACCAAAGCAGTCAGCTGATAAATTAAAACTTCCTTATTCATTTATTGCAGCATGGATCACGCTGACGGTTCACTCCGCTTTGCAAGCTGTTGGGTTCACGGCGGCATTTTCAAAAGCACTTTCTGACAATGGCATTAGCTGTAATGTTGTCTCAGCATTTTTTCATGACCACATATTTGTTGACAAAAAAGATATCAATAAAGCGATGAAAGTTCTGAATAAATTTTCAGAATAATAAAAGGCAATGATTACAGCTTTATCGCAACAAATAATTTTAAAATGCAAACTTCAATTACTTCAGAAAGGCTTCTTATAAACCCCCTTACAACAAACGACAACAAATTCATTTTTGAACTGGTTAACACAGACGGCTGGCTTAAATATATTGGAGACAGGGATATTCATTCTCTTGAAGATGCATTAAGCTATATCAACAAAGTCATCAGTAACCCGAAAATAAACTATTGGACTGTCCGGCTTAAACATTATGACACGCCTATAGGAATTATAAGCCTTGTAAAACGTGACTATTTGACCTGCCCCGATATTGGATTCGCTTTTTTACCATCCTTTGCCAGTAATGGCTATGCTTATGAAGCTGCAAAAGCAACGTTACGGCATATAATTGACACAACGGATCATGCATATATTTTTGGCGTAACAATCCATGAAAATATACCTTCCATCAAATTATTAATTAAGCTTGGATTAACCTTTCAAAAAGATGTTGAAGTTGACAATGAAAAGCTACGGGTATATGAAGTTTCCACAGATAAATTGCATATCTCAGCAATAACAGAATCATTTTTCAGGGTCTTCACTAACAAGAATGGCACACAGGCTAACCTAGATATGTTAAACAACATCTGTATTCCGCAGGTACTGATAATAAATAGGAAAAAACCGGAGACTAATATCTATAACCTTACTTCATTTACTGAACCAAGGAAAAAAATGTTGAGTGATGGTACACTTATGGAATTTGAAGAGAAGGAAATCTATGAAGAAACAAAGGTGTTCAGTAACATAGCACATCGTTATTCTGAATATGAAAAAAGCGGAGTATTAAACGGCAAACAGTTTAAACAAAAAGGTCATAAGTTATTTCAGTTTGTCAAAATAGATAAATCGTGGAAGATAAATTCAGTGATATGGGAGGATGATGAAAGTTGAAATTTAAAAAAATAGCGGCTGGTGTAAATTCATGTTGCTATTTTTATTATGTGGAGGTGACCGGAATCGAACCTTTCATTTGTTTATTGAATTTGCAATCGTTCAAAATGCTGTCCCGGCAAAGACTTCAGAGAAATCTACCCTCAAAATAAACTCAGAATTTTTCCTGGAATTTGAAAATGCCTCTGAAAGTATACCAATTTATAAAGGACTAATTAAGGTCATGAATAAAAAAACATAAAAGCAGTTCTAAGGAAACATGTTGCAAAAAAATTGCAGCATCTGATCTTGTTAAAATAAAAAGATCGTCATTTTAAGACGGTCCATTGAAACTAACCCCACTACCCTGGGAAAAGAGAAACTTGTTTATGAAATGACAACTCCATGTCGAATCACGTTTTTACTTTTTTTTCGGTGAAGGGCTTTCATATTTGCTTTCAGTAATAAGAGGAGACCCGGGTATATACTCTGCTCTCGATGGTATTATATATTTTCAAAAAAATGGCAAACAACTTTTTTAAACTCAATTGCATTTATATTGATAATTTATGGCGCTTGGAGCTCCTCCCGGCGAACTAATTGCAAGCGCCGCAATATTCCCATCAGTTCCGAAATCATAGGTTAAAGTTGAATTACCAAAAGTTTTCAAAAGATTTTTAGTTCTAAGAAATTCATAGCCCTCAATCAACTGGAAAAAATCCAGGTAATCACCAT
>JBLMVP010000420.1:0-2798 GCA_050256755.1 Sphingobacteriales bacterium
TCGTTAAAAAACTTACCAAACAAAACATTCCTGTACGGGTGTTAAGCCGAAATGTATCAAAAGCAAAAAAGATGTTCGGCAATACTGTTGAAATAATCGAAGGTGATCTTATTGAGGTAAAAGATTTGAAAAGCCTTGTAAATGGTGTTACGCATTTATTGGCAGCACACGGGGCAGACCATGAACCCGGTGAAAGAGCTTATGAGTTGATTGATTTTGGAGGAATGAAAAAAGCTTTAAAAAGTATTCCTAAAGGTCAGAAAACGCATATTATTTATATGTCTTCAATTTATGTTGAGCGAAAGAATCCGCCTTTTGTTTTTCCCCGCCGGGCACTCTACTGGAAACGAAAGACAGAGCAATTGATCCAGGCAGGTAACCATCCTTATACAATTGTGAGACCATGCTGGCTAACCAATTTAAGAGGAAGCGAACAACGTATAAAAGCAGAGCAGGGTGATAAGGGTGATGGAAAAATTGCAAGGGAAGACGTTGCCGAAGTAATGGTGCAGGCAATGCGGTTTGAAAGTGCAAAAGGAAAGGTATTTGAAGTTTATAATGTTCCGGGTGCTCCTGTAAAAAAATGGAATCTTTTCTTTTCTGAATTGGAACTGGACATGAACAGGCAGTAATTAAAGTGAATAATGAAAATGAAAAATGTAATCATACTTGGTACCAGTAGTAATATTCATCGCAACAATTATCGAATCGCCTGGAAAATACATTCGTAAAAACCTGGGTATTAGCAAACCTAATTCTTAATAAGCAGACAGGCGAAATAGTTTTGTAGTTTTATGCTACATGAATAAGAAAAACACCAAAAAAAATTTCTATCTCATCCTGGTACTCGGGATGCTTACCGCTATCGGGCCATTTTCCATTGATATGTACCTGCCGGCATTCCCGGATATTGCAAAAAACCTGCATACTACTGTTGCACAGGTAACGCTATCACTATCCAGTTTTTTTATTGGTATTTCTGCCGGGCAATTATTATACGGTCCGCTGCTGGAACGTTTTGGCAGGAAGAAACCTTTATATATAGGGCTTTGCATTTATTTATTAGCTTCTTTAGGTTGTGCACTGGCGGTATCAATACATGCATTGATCTTACTAAGACTATTACAGGCTTTGGGAGGATGTGTAGGTATGGTAGCAGCACGGGCAATGGTGCGTGACTTATTTGAAGTAAAAGAAAATGCCAAAATATTTTCAACACTGATGCTCGTGGTTGCTGTATCGCCCATCATTGCACCTACATTGGGAGGTTATATTACAGCTGTGCTTGGCTGGCGTTTTGTTTTTGCCATGCTAATAATTGTGGGGCTCATCATTATTACCGGTATCTATTTTTTATTGCCGGAAAGCAAAAAACCTGATCCAAATTTTTCATTGAAGCCATTACCGATCATTAAGAATTTTTCAGGCGTTATCAGGCATCCGCAGTTTTATACTTATGCATTAACGGCTGCTATTTCCGCAGCGGGGTTATATGCTTATATCGGTGGCTCACCTCATGTATTTATGGAAATATTTAAAGTGAATGAAAGGCAATACGGATGGATATTTGCACTGATAGCTATGGGATTGATTGGTGCCAGCCAGATCAATAGTGTGCTATTGAAAAATTATAATAGTGAACAGATCATCAAAGTGGCATTATTCTGTCAAAGTGTTATTGGTGCTGCGATGGTACTGATCACATTATTTGGATGGAGTGATTTATTCGTCACCATCTTTCTCATTTTTATTTTTTTATGTACACAGGGTTTTGTGTTTCCTAATGCATCGGCACTTTCTTTAGCATCGTTTGGGCACAATGCCGGCAGTGCTTCGGCATTAATGGGTGCTATTCAAATGAGCATTGGCGCAGGCACATCAGCATTGGTGAGTGTTTTGCAAAACCATACTGCCCTTCCGATGACAGCTGTAATGGCCTGCTGCGCTATCACAGCATTGTCTGTTTTCTCTTTGGGAAGAAAGATCATTATACAGCGGGCAAGTATAGAAGAAGTGGAAGAAGAAGATGTGGAGATGATAAGTACACTATGATTTTTTAAAAAGTTCACAGGATAAATGAATGCAATACTTGCTTTTGTGATAATGTTTAACCACAATTATAAAATTTAATTATGGATATAATGATCTTTCCAAAAACTGGTAAAGCCCGGTTGAATATTTCATCGGTACAGCCTGGGTTTAACTATTAGTTCCAGATAATCCCACTCTAAAGTGCCGGGCAGGGTATGTTATGTTTGAACCAGGTGCCAGGAAACAACTGGCATACAAACCGGGGCAGACAGTTAACAAATGCAGCCAAAGAAATTATGTAATTTTATTTTGCAAAAAATATTCTATAACTTCTTAATTCCTTAAAATGAAAAAAATCATAATGAAAAAAGGGTTTGTTCTGGCTTTGGCCGGAATATTCATGTCTTCAATAATCTGGGCGCAGGCTGATAAATCAAAACGGCAAAGTCCTCCTGCCACAGCTACCGGTAAGGTGAAGGGAGCTACCATTACTATTAATTACAGCAGCCCTTCAGTAAAAGGAAGAAAGATATGGGGAGATTTGGTTCCGTACGATAAAGTCTGGAGAGCAGGAGCCAACGAAGCAACAATATTTGAAACCGACAAGGATATCAAAGTAGAAGGTAAAGCCCTGGCTAAGGGAAAGTACAGTTTATATGCCATACCCGGAGAAAAGGAATGGACAATCATCTTTAATTCAGCAACGGGCCAATGGGGAATAAACCGTGGCGGAACAACAACTGAAGATCCGGCAAAAGATGTATTAC
>JBLMVP010000421.1:0-4693 GCA_050256755.1 Sphingobacteriales bacterium
TACTGTTTTCTTTTTTCCAGTTGTCTTCATTTTTCATTCCGGTTATATATAAACACAAATGGTCTTTTTCATCATATTTGCCCGGTGCAGAAGTGGAATAGGTTTTACCAAATTCAAAAAACTTTAAATCATTGTTCTTGCGATTGAGGTTATGAGCAATACTTTCCAAACCTGTTTCCAGCATGGACGGGCGCATAACATTCAATTCAGCACTAAGGTTGTTAAGCATCTTTACTGTTGTTTGCAATACCTCTTCACTGAAATAAGCACTGTTGGTAATTGAGTTGGTAAATATTTCATAGAAACCAGCCCCAACAAGAAAGTTGGCTGCCTTCTCTTTATACATTACTGCATGGTGCATGATTTCGGTAGAGGGAGAAATGGTGATGGAAGTAGGTATTTCCACATTATCATAGCCATCAATGCGCATAATTTCTTCTACTAAATCTGCAGGCAAACTAATATCTGGTTTGCTATAAGGTACATTCACTCTTAATTCATCTATTCCTTCTTTCAATATTTCAAAACCTAATCCCTGTAAAATTTTTTTAACTGTATCTGAGTGATAATTTTTGCCACTCAGTTTTTTGAGATAATGATTTTTAATAGCTACCTCTGTCTTAGGCTTTGGATTTGGATATACATCAATCACCTCTCCTGCAATTTCTCCACCTGCAATTTCTTTAATCAGCATTATTGCTCTTTTCAGCACATTTACGCCATTGCTGATGTCAACTCCTTTTTCAAAACGTGTAGCAGCATCTGTTCTCAGACCATGACGAAAACTTGTTTTACGAATTGTTATAGGATTAAACCAGGCACTTTCAAGAAAAATTGTTTTAGTGGTATCACTCACACCACTGTGCAATCCGCCAAACACACCGCCAATACACATTGGTTCACCGGTTCCATTACAAATCATTAAATCTTCTGCACTTAATTTTCTTTCTTTTTCATCAAGGGTGATAAAGGGCGTTCCTTCAGGTAAATTCTTTACAATAACTTTTTTTCCTTTTATTTCAGTAGCATCAAAAGCATGTAAAGGCTGACCAGTTTCGTGTAATATATAGTTGGTGATGTCAACAATATTATTAATGGGTCTCAAGCCAATACTTTTTAAACGCTCCTGCATCCATTTGGGACTCGGCTTTATTTTTACACCTGTTATTATTGCACCTGCATAACGCTGGCAGGCATCGGTGTTTTCAATTACTACTTCAAACCCCAATGAAGGAACATCTGCTTTATACCCTTTGGAGAAAGGAGATTTTATTTTTGCTTCTTTTCTCTCGTGATGGGTTAACCATGAACAAACATCACGGGCAACACCCATATGACTCATAGCATCCATTCGATTGGGGGTTAAACCGATTTCATAAACCCAGTCTGTATATGGTTTAAAATAATCAGCAGCTTCTGTACCGGGAACCGCAGTTTCATCCAATACCAAGATGCCAGCATGGCTATCACCTAAACCAATTTCATCTTCGGCACAAATCATTCCATGGCTTTCCACACCACGGATCTTGGCCTTTTTCATTGTAAGAGGTTCACCTTTTGTTGGATAAATGGTGGCGCCAATTGTTGCCACTACCACTTTTTGCCCGGCAGCAACATTAGGTGCACCGCAAACAATTTGTAAAAGTTCGCCAGAGCCAATATTTACTTTGGTTAAAGTCAATTTATCTGCATCGGGGTGTTTGGATGTTTCCATCACCTCTCCAATTACCAATCCTTTCATTCCTCCTTTTACTTCTTCAAAATGTTCCAGGCTCTCTACTTCTAATCCAATAGAAGTTAAAATCTTACTCAGTTTTTCAGGCTCCAATTTAACAGGCAGGTATTCACTTAACCAATTGTAACTAATCGTCATTATTCCAGTTTATTTTTATTTGGTTGATTTAAAACCAGTGCGGCAAAGATAAATGTTTGAAAGCAGGCAGGAATAGCCTTTTTATATTCATTTAACTTCCAAAAATGTGTTGAAATAGTATCAAAAATCATTGTTATTGCTGCCGTAAATCATCTTCCTGGTTTAATGGCTGAACTACCTTGTAGCTGAAAATAAATTTGATAACCTGCTAAACTTTGGGTTATGAAAAAAATATTCCTGGTTATAACTACTCTCGCTGTTAATATAGGTTTTGGTCAATCATGGGTTAAGAATTATGACAATGTGGATGAATTTAAATGCGGTCTCGCCCTGGTGGAAAAAGGGGGTAAACATGGTTTTGTGGATAATGGAGGTAAATTGGTAGTGGCATTAAAGTATGAAGATGCTTTATCGTTTTCAGAAGGTATGGCGGCAGTAATGTTTGAGGGTAAATGGAGTTACCTTGACAGTACTGGAAAAGAAATCATCCCCCCACGTTATAATGATGCTTATTCATTCAATAATGGACTTTGCCTGGTTTCCAGAGAAGGCAAATATGGTTTTCTGAATAAAAAAGGGACAGAGGTAATTCCATTGCAGTATGATGGAGCAGATAGTTTTTCTGAAGGCCTGGCAGCTGTTAGGAAAAAAGACATGTGGGGTTTTATTGATGCAAGCGGGAAGTATATTATCCCTGTAAAATTTAATTATGCCCGTTCCTTTGCCAGTGGAATAGCACAGGTGATGAAAGGAAATGACTGGATAAATATTGATAAAGAAGGTAAAGAAGTTAAAGACGACCAGGTAAAACAATAAAGGTTTTATTTTTCATGTTCAGTTTTTAAGCCCAGCCATCTTTTGGCGGGGCTTCTTTTTATAAACCAGCCGTGTAAATTCCCAGTTCTTTTGAACTGATTAAGCTGATACGGTATTTTACTTCATAACCGCGATTGCTATTGGGTGCCTGTTGTACCTGGCTACCGTTGGGAGCTATGTTTTTAAAATAAACAGTTTCTGTTTTATAAATTTTCTTGCTGGCCGTATAATAATCCACTTCTGCAATTACCATGTCAATAGTATAATTGGTGTTATTATAAACGGTAAACTCCAAATTGCTGATGCCGCCAAAAGTTGCTTTTTTATAATTGCTGGCAGTGATATTTATTTCTTTACCAAGATTTTTTCGGGCGATTGCTTTTTGTTCATCTTCTTCTATTCCTGAAATATTTTCTTTAGCTGAAGTTTGAATTGTTGATTGTTTTTGATTGACTGTTGCCGGTTGCCTGGCGGCATCAATTATTTCTGTGTTTTTAGAAATAGTTGTTTTTGGAATTAATTTTTCTTCTTTCTTCTTGTTGATTGCCTTTTGTTCATTTTTATTTGTTGGATGCCCTTTGATAATTGCCGTTTGGGTGTTGTTTATTGGTGCTTCATCCGTTTGTGCTGCTGTATTGATTACTTTTTGTTCAGGGATATTAGCAGCAATAATTTTTTCAGTACCGGATTTATTGCGGTTGATGAAAAGACCAACAGCAGTTCCGCTTAATAATAATGTAAAAGCAAATGCTGCTAATTTTATTTTTTCATTAATAACAACCCTTCCTGAGGATTTTTTCTTTTGCTGCAAGATATTGTTTACATAAAGCTTCTTAATTTCGTCCAACGGCCGGGAATATTTTTCTTCCAGCACAACGGGTTCATCATTGATGATCGGTTCGGACTTTTTCTCTTTAAAAACTTTTTGTTCAAGAGGTTTTTGTTTTTCTGTTTCAATGAAAACAGGTTTTATTCCTTCGCCGGGAAGTGTAACATAAATTTTTTTTGTAGCAGCTATCGGTATTTTAACGGTGGCCTTAAAATTGGGTTCTTCAATAATATTTTGATTGGGTGTTCTTACGGCATTTGTTGTTTCTTCTTTTGCGATTACTGTTTCTGTAGTCGGTTTTTTGTAAAATCTATCATAGGGCTGTTCTTCAACCACAGGGGCAAAAGGTTTTAATTCTTCAATTTCGCTGGGATAACGCCAGCCGGCGCTGCGCCCTTCAATCCAGATAAGGTCGTAGGGTTTTAGTCCTTTGGCAGCTAATTCCTCCAGAGTAAAAGGTCCGTTTTCCTTATTGTCGCGGAGCAAAATGTACTTTTTCATTTTACTGGTTATTGAGGTTGGGAAATGACAGGAATTTATGGGCTGAGCCACAGGTATAACTCTAATTCGGTGCCGAAAAGTGTAAGAGTTTTGTTATAAAACCCATAATTTTTTATTGGAATCCGGAAGCATATATTTTATCTGCAATTAATGTGTGTATTATTATGGGGCAGAGGCGAAAAAATATTTTAAATTGTGGGTAAGCCGAAATTTTCTGTGGATAGCTGTTATTTTCGGGTGGATAACCCCAAATTGGCTGTGGAAGAGGAATAGAAAAAGAAATGCTTTTTGAAATGCTTTTTCCAATTATCTTCGACGCCCTGTTGTTCTTTTTTGAGTAAAATAAGCCCGAAGGGTGAGCAGAATTACTGAACGATGAAAGGGTTGCGATTCTTCCACCGGAAGAATCGAATACAACAGGGGATCCCATGAAAAACCAAAGCTGGTACCAATTTTTTCAAAACCCACCCTAACGATTTTTTTATAATGGATTTAACCAACCTCAATAAAGACCGCAGTAAAACAAGAAGAAAAAGTACCCTTGATTTAAGTACGATGGTTTATGGCAAAGTGCCCCCACAGGCGAAAGAGCTGGAAGAAGCTGTGCTGGGTGCCATTATGCTGGAGAAAAGTGCTTTTGATACAGTAATAGAAATTCTAAAGCCCGAATGTTT
>JBLMVP010000422.1:0-4423 GCA_050256755.1 Sphingobacteriales bacterium
TGTGAAATACAAATATATTTTGACTCGTATCAATGCCAATTCCTGTTGGCTGACTTAAAATATATCCTTCTGATAGTTGTGGCCAGTCTTTTACCAGTTCAAACTTTGGCGAATCTGCTAAAGTATTTTTAGAATCTGTTGTTGAATTGTTATTACAATTAGTAAAGAAAACAACAAGCAGTAAACAGAGGTATACTTTGGTTCTATTAATCATCGTACAGTTAAAATTAAGGTTATTATACAGGGGAGATTGAGTACAGGAAGATAAAAAGAATAACTGAATTTGAATAAGTCCATATTGAAACAGGGAAGCATGTCAATTTGCAGCTTGCACAAAATATGGAAGGTTGAATAAATCTTAAACTAAGAAGAAAGATTAATTTACAGAACTTCTAACCTAAGCCAGTTAAATACAGATAATTCACTGTGTGGATTTATTGGCAGGCTGTTGATAATGAGGTTTTCCATTTTTCTTCCCTGTTCTACAGAAAAAGTTTCTGATAAGGCTGCCAATGCATTAATAATAAATAAAACCTGGCTACCATTCCAGCGATCAAAAAGGCGACGGCTGGGGGAGCCTGTGAAAAGGGAGTTTTTTGGAGCAATTGTCCATGTATAATTTCCCGTTAAATGTTCTTTTGAAAATAGCATAAAAAATATTGTTACTGAAATGAACAGCCGAAATGAGATTATAAAAGGAAGTAACTGAAATTACAATCTCGCAAATACAACTGAGACATAGTGAAGATAAGCTTTATAAGTGATAAGTGTACGTTAATAAAAGGAGCCAGGATACCTGATGTTAATGTTAGCGCTTTTGAGAAGGCAGGTAATTATCACAGGCATATAAATACCCAGCCTGTGAAATAAAGCTATATTTTTTTATTAGTAAGATAAGAGCTTACACCGGGCTGGGTGCTCGTTTTTTTCTTATACTTCCGGATGCTATCCAGACTTTTACCATTTTCAATAGCGTTTCCATTTGATAAGGTTTGATAATATAATCATCGGCACCAAGTTTTAATGCTTCTGCTCTGTCTACTTTTTCAGATACGGAGGTGCTGAATATAAAAGGTATTTCATATGTTCTGGCATTATTTTAAATTAAATGCAGCACTTCGTGACCATCCATTTCCCGCATTAAAACATCGCATATAATTAAATCAGGTATAAATTCTGTTGCCAATTCAACTCCTGTTTTCCCGTTATTGGCTGCAAGGATTTTATAACCTTCCATATCCAGGAATTCGGTTAAATTCTCCAGAATATTAAAGTTGTCTTCAATTAGCAATATTGTTTTCATTACACCTGATTAGCAGTGAATGAATAATATGTGAAAGAATTTTTAGTTCAAAGAGTACAGTAGTGTAAGCAGAAGTTATTGCATGATGGCACAAAATTCCTGCCAGATTGCTTTATAGAGTTGCGGAAAAGAAAGTATTTATGGAGGGGTCTCGCTATTCATTCAGCCGAAAGAAAACTGAATGGTATTTTACATTATTGTAAGGTACGTAATTTTTAAAAAATATATAATCAGAAACGTATAGAATATTCTTTGCATTTTATTTTTTGTTTTGTTACTTCAGAATTTATCAAGAAGCAAATAACGTTCACGGTTTTTTTCAGTTACCGTCTTTGTATTTACATCAATATGCATTACAACTGCTGCTGAACCGCTTTTAACGGTGGGCCATGCTGGCACTCCGAATCCATTTGGGTTACCTGTTTTTATAAAGTTGGCAAAGAAGTTTTGCATAATGTCGCTCACTTTATAATCTTCCGTCGCCCAGTCATACACCCGGTTAGTTGGTAAATTTCCCAATGCATATTCAATCTCTGCTGAATGAACAGCTCCTTTTGCAAGTGGAGTTTTTTTAATATCCTTATGATTTCCCTTTTTTACACCACCTGCAGGATCTGCCAACATATTATCTATGTGTGATCTGATAGCCGGTCTCGGTCTGGCATACAGGTAACGATATACCGGACTACGTCCAGTTGTGCAATGGACATCTGACCATTTCCATGTACCGAACCCAATAAAAGTATCTCCTGAAAAATCGGTAGCTACCTGCTCTGCTTCTTCATCTGTAACAGGATTATATAGTTTTAAAATTTCATCTGCTTTAAACGGATAGTGCAGTTTTACTGCTTTTATAAAATTTTCTTTAGTTGGATTATCAGGCCCCATTAATGCATGATAATTCATTTCCTCTGTGTTCCACCCAACGAGCAAGGGTACATGTGCCTGTTCACCTGCAGTATAAATCTCCCCCGGTGATTTAGGGAAGAAATAGCCATCAACCGTTACATGAAAAAACTCCCCTTCTCGACTGGCAGAGACTTCTAATAATTTCGATGCAGACATTTTGCGAAGCTCTGCTAAAGATTTTGCACCGGCAATGGTGGCAAACTTAACACCATCCTGCTCGCCCTCTGCTAAAGAAACAGTATACTCTTTTTCCAGCATGGAGCCACTTTCTCCAATTGCCCCGGCAATAATATTCTTTGAAAGGGGAGAAGCCATCTGGGCACTAACGGAGGACGACCCTGCGGACTCTCCGGCAATAGTTATTTTATTTGGGTCGCCACCAAAAGCAGCGATGTTTTCTTTAACCCAATGAAGTGCGGCTGACTGATCCATTAAACCATAATTACCTGATGAATGATGCGGTGATTCTTTTGTAAGTTCAGGATGCGCAAAAAAACCAAACACATTAAGCCGGTAATTTACAGTGATTGCCACTAAACCTCTGCGTGCCATCATTTCTCCATCATATCTTGGTTCAGAACCATCACCGGCTGTGAAACCACCCCCATAAAAATATACAAGTACAGGAAAACGATCAGCAGCAGATTTAGCAGGCGTCCATATATTCAGGTAAAGACAATCTTCGCTAACACCATCAGATCTAAATACCATATCACCATAAATGGATCTTTGCATGGCACGGGGGCCAAATTTATCAGCCTTGCGTATTCCTTCCCAATTTTTTACCGGTTGTGGTTCTTTCCACCTTAACTCTCCAACAGGTGGGGCAGCAAATGGAATTCCTTTAAAAGAAATAATGCCTGATTCATTAACTCCTTCCAGCATTCCGTTAGCAGTTTTAACCTGTAACGGAAGTGTTTCATTGGCTGGCTGGGTGTAAGCTGTAATAACAAAAAGAATGAACAAAATTGTATAAAAGATTTTTTTCATGATTATTTTAAGATAAAAAATTAGCTATGAGTATAATCAAACGGCAATAAATCCGGTTCTATATATTCTTTTTTTGCTCTTTCTGAATTGAAAATATCAATCCCATAATGAAACCTGAGTAATTCCTTAAAATTATATTTCAATCGGGGAAACTCATTGATGAATGCAGAAAAATTATTCTGCTTTGATCGCTGCATAAAATGATAAACGGCTTTTACTGCAGCAACAGTCAGGGTTTTATTGAATTTATCCTTCTGTCCAAGGTGGCTGGCAAATTTTAAAATTTGCTGACAAATATTTTGTGTGGCTTTATTAATTCCATACTTTTTTAAGTGGATCCAGGCTAATCTCAGGTGTGCTTCATGACTGAATAAACCGGGATCAAGAACGCAATCTTCAAATTGTTTTTCAAATTCAGCATCATTTAACTGGTAATGTGTTTCCATTTTATACTATGAGTGATAAAGATAATTTCTTTTCGAAAAAGTCAGGAATTATTGATGAGCATGCTGTGCAAAAAAGAGGCTGCCAATTCTGACAGCCTCATGAGAAGGTTTCATATACTTACTACCTATCTTAACTTAAGTAACTTTAATTGCTGTGTTTCATTGCCCTGTTGTAATTCCACAAAATAAATACCAGATTTTAAATTACTGCCCACACGCAGTAGCTGATTACCGGTGAGATTGTTTCTTGATTCAACAATTCTGCCTGATTGATCTATTATTTTCATATTTATTTTTTCAGTGCCGTTGATAGTTTGAATATTTAAAATAAAATTATCAGCACTTGGATTGGGAGAAATATTTATTTTCATTTTACCGGATCTTAATACAGATGACATATCGTGTGGAACCTTGACAGTAGTGGAAGTGCTGGCTGAATTGCCATATTGATCGGTACAGGTAACGGTTATAGTATAAATCCTTCCATCACCATTGCCGGAACGTTCGGCTCTTAGCCATATATGATGCTCGTCCACCACTCTCCAGTCGGGTGAGGTATTCCCGTCTCCTTTACCATTCGTCGGTTCATTGCTGCTAACTGATAATTCGCAGCTTTCAATCCCGCAATTATCCTTACTGGTATAATTTACAGTAACCTCTTTCATTTTATGATCAGGTGGCCAGAGCTTATCTGGTGTTGCAGCGAGGTCGGAAATAACCGGTGGTTCATTATCAACTACTGTTACAGTAAATGAACAGCTTGCTGTGTTACCTG
>JBLMVP010000423.1:0-8713 GCA_050256755.1 Sphingobacteriales bacterium
AGCAGGCGATAATCTTGCTGATTTAAACCTTATCTTGCGGTTCTATCAAATAACTTTGTTTATTTGCAAATCTAACTGTCAAACTTTTCAACACATATGAAGTTTATTGTTTCCTCTTCAGCTTTGCTTAAACACTTGCAGCAAATTAATGGCGTAATTAATTCTAACACAGTATTGCCTATACTGGAAGATTTTTTGTTTGAAATAGAAAAAAACAAGCTGACTGTTGTGGCAACCGATTTGGAGACCGTGATGAAAATCCATATGGATATTGAAGCCAAAGACAGCGGCCGTGTTTGTATTCCTGCAAAAATTTTAATGGACTCATTAAAAAATATTGCCGACCAGCCGCTCACGTTTAATATTGATAAAAATTTCGGAGTTGAAATTACCAGCGATAATGGTAAGTATAAAGTAATGGGCGAAAACCCCGATAATTTTCCAAAAGAACCTGCAGCGGATGATACCACATCTTTTACAATGACGTCTTCTGCACTGGTTACAGCAATCAATAAAGCTTTGTTTGCGGTAAGCAATGATGACTTGCGTCCGGCGATGACAGGAGTATATTTTGAACTGGATAAAAAAGGAGCAACATTTGTTGCTACTGATGCCCACCGGCTGGTTCGTTACCGCCGCACCGACGTAAGCTGTCCCAAGAGTGATAATTTTATAGTTCCTAAAAAACCGCTCAATCTTTTAAAAAGCGCATTACCATCCAACAATGATGAATTAAAAATATCGTACAACGGCAATCATTTATTTGTGGAGCATGATGGCACACAATTAGTCTGCCGTTTAATTGATGCAAGATTTCCTGATTACAAAGTGGTGATACCTACAGATAACCCATATAAAATGACTGTAGGCCGTACTGACTTTCAAAGTGCCTTACGCAGGGTGAGTGTGTTCAGTAATAAAAGCACCAACCAGGTTGCGTTAAGTATTAGCGGAAGCGAATTACAACTGGCAGCACAAGATATTGATTTTAGTTTTGAAGGTAATGAACGAATGGCCTGTCAATATGATGGTGAGGATATGCAAATAGCATTTAATGCAAAGTTTTTAATTGAAATGCTGAATGCTGCGGAAACCACAGATGTAAATATGGAATTAAGCACACCAACCAAAGCAGGAATTATTAAACCAACAGAGCAGGATAAAGACGAAGATCTGCTGATGCTGGTAATGCCATTAATGTTAAACAACTAATCTTTTGACTAATATTATAAGTGGTCTGGCCGGTTTTGGTCAGACCATTTTTTTCACCTGCAAATGATATATTTGACAAAGTAAAATCAACTCTATGCAATTACCGTTTAAACAAAATTATCTGTTACTGATTTTTATTTTTTTTATTTTTAGTTGTGCTTCTAAATACAGACCAGTAAATCCGGGACAGATTGCCTACGAAAGTAAAGTAGAAAAAAGCGATGTAGATCTGTATTACCGCTATGATGTAATGGCTGGCGCCAATAATGTAAAACAAACAAATAAAGAAATAAAGAATGATGTAAAAGTTGTTGCTGTTAAAATTTATAATAATACCGCAGAGCAATTAACCATTGGAGAAAATGCAAAGTTTTACGGAGAAGGAAAAGAACTAACGTTACTCTCAACAGAAACTATTTACCGGCAACTGCATCAGGTAACCCCTTTTTATCTTGGTTATTTACTTCTTTCACCCATAAAATTTTCTTATGAAAAAGATAACGGGAATAAGACAGTTGATATTTTTGGAGGCGCTATTATTGGAGGAGGACTTGCTGCCGGAAATATATATGTTGCCTCCAGAGCAAACCACAAGCTGAAAAAAGAACTGGAAACAACTTCGCTTATTAAAAAAACTATTCTTCCCGGCGAAACGGTGTACGGTCTGATTGCTATTCAAAAAACAGGATATATTCCACTTACACTAAAGCTGGTGCGATAAAATTTCCAAACACCAAATATGCAGTTTATACAAATCCGTTCTTTCGACAACTATATTGAAGCCAACATGGTTTTAGGAATGTTACAGGAGCATGGCATTAATTGCCATCTGAAAGATGAAAATACTATAACAATTGATCCTTTATTGAGCCCCGCAATCGGGGGAATGAAACTGATGGTATATGCATCACAAGCAGAAAGAGCAAATGAATTATTAACAGAGGCAGAAAAGGAATATGTAAAAACAATTGATTGCCCCTCGTGTAAAAGCAAATCCTTAAAAGTTGTAGTAAAAACAAAAAAGCCCACTTCTTTTTTGGGAGCCTTAAAATCAATGCTGCTGATTGGACAAACGGAAGAAACGACAAAAAAATTTGTTTGTGAAAATTGCGGGGCTGAATTTAAAGAACTCCCTGATTCGGTTAATAATTAATTTCTTTCGTAACTTTTCAATATTCAAATTGAAAACATGTTTGAAAAAATAATTAATCATTTTGAAACGCTGGAACACCGGCCATTAGAACGAATGGCGATTCTTGTTGGCGGCCTGGTATTCTTCTGGATAGTTGAAGGGGCTATTCCATTGTTACCCATGCATTATAAAAAAAACAAACTAAAACATGCGGGAGTAAATTTTGCATTTACGGTTATTCATTTAATTATTCATACCATACTGGCTATTTTTATTGTTAAACTCAGCGACTGGTGTAAAACACAAAATTTTGGGATGGCGTACTGGTTTAATACCGGAGTTTTACTTACTGTGATTATATCGGTGCTGGCTCTTGATTTCAGCAGCTGGCTGGTACATTTGATAATGCATAAAAATGCATTCTTGTGGAAATTTCATACCATTCATCATACTGACAACAACGTGGATGTAACAACCGGGCTCCGCCATCATCCCGGTGACAGTTTATTAAGAGGCATCTTTTTTATTTTATTAATTTTTGTTTCTGGGGCGCCAATGTATGGGGTAATGATTTATCAAACTTTGGTGGTGGTAGCTACGGCTTTTACACACGCCAATATACGTCTTCCCGAAAAACTGGATTATGTGTTAAGCTTTATTTTAGTTTCACCCAATATGCATAAAGTGCATCACCATTGGAAGCAACCGTTTACTGACAGCAACTACGGAGCTGCTTTTTCTTTTTGGGACAGGCTATCGGGGACATATAAACAGCTTGATGTAAAAGATATCCGTTACGGCCTTGACCGCTATTATCCCAACGAAGAAGATGAAAATTTTGGAAGATTAATGAAACACCCGTTTGAAAAAATAATACAATAAAAATTTATTGCACACAGAAAAAAGGTAACTTTATACACTACCTCTGCAAGTCTATTCCGCACCGAAATACCCGATGAAAGCTCCTCCCCGTTCTGAACCTGCAAAATAAAGCTTGTTACCAATTAAACGGGTGCTAATGAAAAGATATTTACTTGCTTTTATTTTACTGGTTACCACTTTAAGCGCTTTGCCCTGCGATTGCAGCATTATGAAGTTCGAAGAAAAAGTAAATAAATCTTCCCTTATATTTTCAGGCACTTTGATATGGCATAATACTGCCGGCGATATGCCCGATTCAATGTTATTTGTTGCAAGCGATGTCTGGAAGGGAAGATATTTTAAAGGAGATACTATTTTTATATTAAACGATCTAAACGGATGTGGAATTATGAATGTACAGGATGAAGAAGACTACCTTATTTATTCCTGGGCAAATATGATTGTTCCCTGCTCCGGCAGCAGACCATTATGGAGCACAACGGAAACGGAGAAGCTGGATGATACATTCAAGTGGGGTCCTGATTCAACAGTTACAATTAATAATGTTCCTTTCACATCAAGGGAGGCATACCGAATACGTATTATTTTTAACTCTTCTGATATAACTATTTCCGATAGCCTGAATCCATTGTATCCGTCTATAATGTTTAATGAAAAAATGATTTCATTAAAGGTGTTTTCACAAATGGACTTTAGTGGCCCGCTTCGTGTAACGAAATTTGAGACGGCTAAGAGGAAAACAAAAAGCAAAGAACCTGCAGCAGTAAAAGAAATATTTTATGCAAAACTTGAAAAGAAAGACGCTAAAAAGAAAAACGATTTGGATAAAGCAAAAAGGATGATGAGTAAATTGATTCAAAATATCAGCGACTCTAACAAAAAAAACTAAATCATTACTACTGCTGTTGCATCATCTTCATATAATACCGGGAAGAATTTCTATCTACGTTATTAGTATAAACAGGATGAAGTTTTAATACTGCCGCCACATCACCCTGTACATGACCATCTTTATTACCAACTGATACACCAACTTCTAACTGATGATTGGATATTTCTTTATAGGTTCCTCTTACCGGGCAACAACCACTAAAAGTTCAACCAACTGCTATCACGATAAACTTAATACTCCGGCTCATAAAAGCTGCCTGGCCAGCTCTTCTTTTTTATTAAGCTCCTCAATGCCTGGTTGCTATAAAAAAGTAACCACACCACGGTATTCTTCTCTTATGAAATCATTGCGGTACACCTTATACTATATATTGGAATCTACAAAATACTTCTGTAACAACTCACTGGTGTTCATGCAAATGGTTTTAACTATAGCGAGCAGTCGGTAACAGTTATTCAAATATGAGGATTGAACGCTGTTATTCCTCATCCAATCGTTTAAAAATCTATCTTTAATTTACATTTTACAATATGAAAATAATTGCCATGATACCGGCCCGTTATGCGGCCACCCGCTTTCCGGCTAAACTGATGCAGTTGCTGGGTAACAAAACAGTTATTCGTCATACCTATGATAATACATTGGCTACGGGTTTGTTTTATGAAGTAATTGTGGTAACGGACAGCGATATTATTTATAATGAGATTATATCGCATGGCGGCAATGCGATGATGAGTACGAAACAACATGAAAGCGGAAGTGACCGGATTGCTGAAGCAGCTGCCAGTATTGAAGCAGATATTATTGTAAATGTTCAGGGCGATGAGCCACTGGTGAAGAAAGAGCCTTTGCAAAAATTATTAAAAGTGTTTGAAGGAGAAGAGGGAAAAAAAGTACAGGTTGCCAGTTTGATGCAGGAATTAAAAGAGCAAAAATTTATTGAAGACCCCAATTATGTAAAAGTAGCGGTGGATTTAAATATGAATTCTTTGATGTTCAGCCGCAGTGTAGTACCTTATCAACGAGATAAAAATATAACTCCTGTTTATTATGAACATATTGGTGTATATGCTTTTCGCAAAGAAGCATTGATGAATTTTACCAATTGGTCAATAACACCATTAGAAGCAGCTGAGAAAATTGAATGCCTGCGCTACTTAGAACACGGTATACCATTAAAGATGGTGGTAACAGAGTATATGGGCGTGGAGATAGATACACCGGAAGATTTGGTAAGAGCTAATAAGTTGTTGTAAAAATTTATTATGATCATTTTCCCAACATTAACCGTTTGTAGTTTACTTAATAAGAAATAATACAGAATTTACTCTTCCTGTGTAAAGCGCCAAAATATTTTCATAACTTCCCAATACAACCAACACTTGCTATGAACAAAAACAAACTGCTCCGCTATTCTATCGTCGCAGCATTAGCCGGATTTATATTTGGATTTGATACCGTAGTAATCTCAGGCGCCAATCTTCCCATTAAAGAATTATGGCATACTACCCCGCTCTTTCATGGGTTTTTTATTATGTCAATGGCTTTATGGGGCACCGTTTTGGGAGCCATGTTTGGTGGCATACCAACTGAAAAATATGGACGTAAAAAAGTTTTGTTCTGGATAGGAGTCTTGTTTGCTGTTTCTGCATTAGGTTCTGCTTTAGCACAAGACCCATATACATTTTCCATTTTTCGTTTTATCGGGGGCATAGGTATTGGTGTTTCTTCGGTAGTGGCGCCAACCTATATATCAGAAATTTCTACCGCTGCTACCAGGGGAAGATTAGTAGGCATGTATCAATTTAATATTGTATTTGGCATATTGGTGGCTTTTGTATCTAACTACTTTTTAAAAGGATTCGACGGAGCCAATGACTGGCGTTGGATGCTGGGCGTGCTGGCCATTCCTTCTGTTATTTATACTATTATGGTAATGGGTGTGCCTGAAAGTCCGAGATGGTTAATTACGATTAAAAATAACTTGTCTAAAGCAAAGGAAGTGCTCTTACAAATTGGGGCAGAGAACCCGGATGAAGAAGTAAACAATATCATTGAAGCAAATAAAGCCATTGAAACCAGCGGAATAAAAGAATCATTATTTAGCAGTAAATACAAAATTGTTTTATGGTTAGCTTTTTTAGTGGCGTTCTTTAACCAGTTCTCCGGAATTAATTTCATTCTTTATTATGCTCCTGAAATTTTAGAAAGAGCAGGACTGGCAGCAAAAGATTCTTTGTTTAATTCTATTGCCATTGGCGGCACTAACTTGATTTTTACGTTTGTTGGTTTGTATTTGATTGATCGTATTGGCCGTAAAAAATTACTCATTATTGGTTCATTGGGATATATTACCAGTTTAGCACTGGTGGCCTGGTCTTTTTATTCACACGGGGGCGATTTGTTTTTAATGAGTTCTTTATTATTGTTTATTGCTTCACATGCTATTGGACAGGGAGCTGTGATATGGGTGTTTATTTCTGAAATATTCCCCAATAGCATAAGGGCATTGGGTCAGTCATTTGGCTGCAGTGTACACTGGGTATTTGCTGCATTGATAACATTGATTACTCCTGTCTTTTTAGATAAAGACAAAGGAATTCTTAAAGATGAACCATGGAAAATCTTTGCTTTCTTTTCGGGGATGATGGTATTACAGTTAATATGGGTACTAACAAAAGTTCCAGAAACAAAAGGCGTATCACTGGAAAATTTGGAGAAGAGATTAATTCATGAATAAATTAATTTAAAGCATGAAAATTATTTTATTTGTTTTTATGATTTTTATTTCTTTTCAATCATTTGCTCAAACCGATTTGTATAAAGAACAATACCGGCCGCGGTTTCATTTTTCTCCTGCAAAAAACTGGTGCAACGATCCCAATGGTTTGGTATATAATAACGGAGTCTATCATCTTTTTTACCAGCACAACCCTTTTGGAAATGTATGGGGACATATGACATGGGCACATGCCACCAGCAAAGATTTAATTCACTGGAAACATCAGCCCATTGCTATAGCTGAAGAAAACGGCATCATGATTTTTTCCGGAACCTGCGTAATTGATAAAAATAATAGCACCGGTTTTGCAAAAAAGAAAGGACAGGTTCCAATGGTGGCTATTTATACCGGGCATATTGAAAATGTAAACCAATCACAAAACATAGCGTATAGTTTAGATAATGGAATAACCTGGACAAAATATGAAGGAAACCCCATCCTTGATTTACATAAAAAAGATTTTCGTGACCCGAAAGTATTCTGGTATGAACCAAAAAAATATTGGGTGATGGCTTTAATGTTTCCCAATGAACATTACGTTCAATTTTATTCTTCTAAAAATTTAAAAAAGTGGAATCACTTAAGCGATTTTGGGCCAGCCGGCGATACCAATGCTGTATGGGAATGTCCTGATTTAACACAAGTGCCTGTTGAAGGGGGTGGCAGAAAAATGAAATGGTTACTGCAAACATCTCAAAACGCTTCCATGCAATATTTTGTTGGCGAGTTTGATGGAGTAAAATTTATTAGTGAAAACCCGCCTGACAAAATTGTACGCCCCGATTATGGTCCGGACTATTATGCAGCTATTTGCTATAATCAATTACCCACTTCTCATGCGCCAACAGCCATTGGATGGCTGAATAACTGGAATTATGCCAACGAAATTCCTACTACACCATGGAAAGGCGCCATGTCAATACCAAGAAATCTTGGCGTTAAAAAGATAAACGGTGAATGGGAATTAATTCAACAACCGGACAAAAGAATTTTTTCTTTACGGGATAAACTTATTGGGTCATGGGGAAATATTGTTCTCTCTGGTGAAAAACAACTGAATACAAAAACACAGCAATGCGAAATAATACTCACTATTGAACCAGCAAGCAATTCAATTGCAGGAATAAAACTTGCTGCGGGGAATAATCACCCATTTGAAATAGGTTATGATGCTACCAAACAACTGCTTTATATCGACAGAAGCAAAACAGCTAATCAAACCGAGAATGATAATTTTAAAAAACTTAGCCACTTTGAAACAAAACTAGCTTTGCATAATAATCAGCTTAAGCTGCATATCTTTTTTGATAATAGCATTGTTGAAATCTTTGCCAATGACGGAGAGGCAGTAATGACAGCTCAAATTTTTCCCGGTAAAATGGATAATGCTATTCAATTATTTAGTGAAGGCGGTAAAGCAAAGATGAATATTAATGCTTGGTCAATGAAATCTGGTTGGCAGTAAGAATCGTTACAATTTTACAATAGCAAAACCATTTCGGGCATTTTTTTCATAAGGAACAGCAATTTCTTTTTCGCTTATTTGTCTTGCTTTTTGAAATAATAAAGTACTGCGGATATTCCAGTAAACCAATCCTTCATTTAAAGCATTACCGTTTATATCCAGTATGGTAGAGCTGCTGTATTGATCAAAGCGCTGCAAACTGTTGTACAGGAAAAATAATTTATCATCCGAAGGAAGAAATACATAAGAAAGATTTCCTTTATTTAATTCGGTAACCTGTTCTTTGTTAATGATGCCGCTCCAGCAGCTGTCTTTACCGGTAGCAGGAAAATAATACATACTTAAATC
>JBLMVP010000424.1:0-3124 GCA_050256755.1 Sphingobacteriales bacterium
CAATGATGATATTGTTTTGATTCCTGCATTTGGCACTACGCTGAAGATGGAAGAAAAATTAAGAGCTAAAGGAATTTCAATTGAAAAATATAACACCACCTGTCCCTTTGTAGAAAAAGTATGGAACCGAAGTGAACAGATTGCACAAAAAGGTTACAGTATAGTTATACATGGTAAACCCAAACACGAAGAAACAAGAGCAACTTTCAGTCATAGTTCATCCAATGCACCAAGTATTATTGTAAATGATATGACTGATACAATTGAGTTAAGCAAATACATCACGGGCGAAAAAGCTGCTGCAGAATTTTATAACGAATTCAAAGGAAGATATTCAGAAGGATTTGATATTAGTAAAGACTTACAACGTTTTGGTGTAGTCAATCAAACTACGCAACTCGCCAGCGATACGCAGGCAATTTCTGATTACCTGCGTCAGCTTGTGATGCAGCATTACCAGTTAAATGAATCCACTATTGGTGAACGTTTTGCAGACACAAGAGATACGCTTTGTTATGCCACCAATGATAATCAAACAGCCGTAAGCGGTATGCTGGAAA
Source organism: Sphingobacteriales bacterium (assembly GCA_050256755.1). Lineage (GTDB taxonomy): Bacteria > Bacteroidota > Bacteroidia > Chitinophagales > Chitinophagaceae > AWTP1-9. The sequence continues at coordinate 561 of JBLMVP010000424.1, forward strand.
CAGCAGCTGATTTAGCAATTGTTGTTGGCGGGTACAATAGTTCCAACACCACGCATTTGGTTGAGCAATGTGAAAAAGTTTTGCCAACTTATTTTATTAATGATGAAGACAAGATTTTATCTGCTGATGAAATCCTTCATTTTGATTACCGTCATAAACAGGAATTACATTCCGTAAGCTTTCTTCCCAAAAAAGAAAAGGTAAAAATTTTGATCACCAGCGGCGCCTCCTGTCCCGATGCATTGGTAGAAGGAGTAATAAGAAAGATTGCGGGGTTTTATAGGGTGGGCAACAAAATGGAAGAGGTGATTGAAGAATTTAGTGCGTAATTCTGGCGTAAGTGATATGCGGTGATTCCTTGTGCCCTTTTAAGCATTTAGAATATCGCAGAAGAAAATTTATTCGTTTCTGATTATAAACCTTACCGCTGGCATTAACATAATTAGCTTTGGCGGTTTCAGTTCTTCCTTTGGCAACTTTAAAACTCTCAGTGTTATCTGTAAAACTCCTGCCTGCATTTGAAATACTGCAGGGAAATCTATGCTATAGTTCCACTAATTGGATAATTTCCCTGTCCACTTAATAACGTTTCAACATCCCAACTTAAATCAACAAAAAAGCCATCCGTAAAATAGATGGCTTTCTTTATTTGAATAAGTTTCAATTAAACTCTAAAGTGAGCAAAAGCTTTGTTAGCCTCAGCCATACGATGTGTATCTTCTTTCTTTTTATAAGCAGAACCTTCACCCTTGGCTGCAGCTACAATTTCATTCGCTAATTTATCAGCCATGCTGCGACCGTTTCTTTCGCGGCTGTAACGCACTAGCCATTTTATGCTCAACGAAATTTTTCTTTCAGCACGAACTTCAGCAGGAATCTGGAAAGTAGCACCACCTATACGGCGGCTGCGAACCTCAACAGAAGGAGTAACATTTGCTAATGCCTTTCTCCACACTTCATAACCATTTTCATTAGTTTGTTTTGCTACTTTATCCAATGCATCATAGAAAATAGTATAAGCAATACTCTTTTTTCCCTGCCACATAATGCTGTTCACAAAACGGGTAACCAGTTTATCGTTAAATTTTGGGTCTGGTGCTAAGGGAATCTTTTTTGGTTGTGTCTTCCTCATTTATCTGGAATTAAATTTCTTTATAAATTATTTTTTAGCTTTTTCTTTTTTGGTTCCGTATTTAGAGCGGCTCTTCTTACGGTCTTTTACACCGGCAGTATCCAAACTACCACGTACAATATGGTAACGTACACCCGGCAAATCCTTCACACGACCTCCGCGAACCAGTACGATGGAGTGTTCCTGCAAGTTGTGTCCTTCACCCGGAATATAAGCGATAACTTCCACCTTATTAGTTAAGCGAACCTTAGCCACTTTACGAAGTGCTGAGTTTGGCTTTTTAGGAGTAGTAGTGTACACACGGGTACAAACACCTCTGCGGAAAGGGCAACTATCCAGGGCCCTTGATTTACTTTTAGACTTAATAATTTCTCGTCCTTTTCGTACTAATTGCTGAATTGTAGGCATTACAGACCTTTTATTTTTAGGACGGCAAAGGTAGTGGATGAAACTTAAACTGCAAAAAACTTTAAAGTCTTTTTGCCTTTACTAAGAAAATGATTGGCAACATATTGAAACTTTTTGAAAATACTTTGTATGAATGAGAAATTAGAGTCCCTTTAATCAACCCCTAAAAACTTAATAGAACTTTCTCTGAGTCTTAGATTTCTATAGCCAACTCTTTGAAAATGAAGATAGTTTTTGTATTGTTGACCTAATTGCAGTTTAATTTTTGCAGTATTTAGGGTTTCCAGACCAATCAGAAAGATCATTAACCTGATGAAAGAGTCCTTGTATGCTCTTATCACTATATCTGATTTAAAAAAATACCTGCCAGTAACTTGTGGGTTAATATTTCTATACTTCCTGATTTTTGCTCAATTAAAGGCTGGTTTTTCTGCTACTCCTGTTTCGGGATGTGCTGCCCCTGTAATCAATTTTACGGATCAGTCAACCAGTTCGTCCACAACCTGGAAATGGGAATTAGGAAATGGTGCAACCTCCGTTCAGCAAAACCCATCAACCACTTATTTTGCTCCCGGTTTATACACGGTTAAATTAGTGATTGTAAATGCATCGGGAAAATGTTCATTTGATGCGGGTACTATTAAATTCTGGGATTCTACTTTTACATCAGACCCCTGTTGGTTCATTCTTGTGTGATTTTGGTGATGGGGCTTTATTTAAATTGAATGGTTCTGTTATGCTTATCAGGTAACTCTCCAAAGCTTATTCCAAAATTATTTTGCCGGATTCTGACTTCATTTTGTGTTAATGGTTACCAGTTGATGAAGACTTGATCTCCTAGTGAATTTATTGCATAAAAGAAACTTCCCATTTATACATATCAAAAATTACTTTTCTTAAATACTAAAAATAATCCTGATGCGTTTTGAAGAAGCAAAACCATTCATGGGTGAGTAATTGACAATATTCTTGCTGATTAATCTCCGTGAAATATTTAATTATAAAGCTCTGTAAAGAGTTATTA
>JBLMVP010000425.1:0-10930 GCA_050256755.1 Sphingobacteriales bacterium
TGGGCCCTTATTTACTGGTTTCCTTCTTTTTCTCTTCTGCCAATTTTTGCTCCGCTTCGGTTCGCAATCCCGTTAACCAGTTTTTAAAATCTTCCGGCGCCACAAAAGGATTTATTTCACCTGGTTTTCGCTTTTTTAATAGTTCGGCCCTTTCAAAAACTTTTCCTGTAAACGGATGGTTGGTGATGTTTACCTGTACATCTTTCATGCTTAACAGGCGGTCAACACTTTTAATATATAGTTGTGTTTGTTTAACCCCGCTAAAATTTTGTCCTATTCCACCAAACATAAAAGCTTTATAAGTACTGTTACCATCCCTAACCGTAAAAGCAATGGAAAGTACACCCAATGTATGACCGGGAGTTACATAAAATTTTAAAGTGGTGTGACCGAGGGTAAGAGAATCTCCATCATTAATTATCAAATCACGGGTCAGCTTCACATTTACACTCTTATACTCGTTTTCCATTTTTCCTTCAGCAATTTGCCAGTCGGGTTCAGTCATTCCAATCCGGGCATGTGTTATTTTTTGAAGAGTATCGGCTCCTTCATAATGGTCGTAATGGCCATGTGAGCAAAGGATATATTTAATTTGTTTGGGATCAAAACCAAGTTCATGTACAGACTGAAGAATATGTGCCGGATATTTTCCATAAGCAGCATCAATCAGAATAAGGCCATCATCTGTTGTCAGTAAATAAGAACTGACAAAATCAATTCCTACATAATAAAGGTTATCAAAAATTTTAAATGGCGGAACTGTTTTTGCTGAATCATGTTTACCGTATTGTGCATTGCTGAATAAACTGATGCTGAAGAAAGCGAGTATAAAAGATATTTTTTTCATTGCGGGATAACAAATTTTTGAAGGTTAAATTAATTTTAATGTTGTTGGTTGGGCGATTAACAAGGGCGTAAGAATAATTATGTTCTCTATGCTTCAATCCGTTTTATATCTGCTCCTAAATTATGCAGGCGTTTATCAATATACTGGTAGCCGCGGTCTATCTGTTCAATATTTTGTATCACACTTTTTCCTTCGGCACTTAAGGCAGCAATTAATAAAGCTACCCCGGCACGTATATCGGGGCTGCTCATAGTAATGCCGCGTAGTTTTTGTTCTCTTTCCAAACCAATTACTACAGCACGGTGCGGGTCGCATAAAATAATTTGTGCTCCCATATCAATCAGCTTATCTACAAAAAACAAACGGCTTTCAAACATCTTCTGGTGTATCAGCACACTGCCTCTTGCCTGTATCGCAGTTACTAAAACTATACTTAATAAATCAGGGGTAAAACCCGGCCAGGGATTGTCGTAAATGGTGAGTACCCCGCCATCTAAATATTTATGTATTTCATAAATTTCCTGCGAGGGGATATGTATATCATCACCATGATAATGCAATTCAATTCCCAACTGGCGAAATTTCTCCGGTATAATTCCGAGATGTTCAATACCTGCATTTTTAATGGTGATATTGCTTTGCGTCATGGCAGCTAAACCAATAAAAGAACCAATCTCAATCATATCGGGCAGCATGCGATGTACTGTTCCGCCCAGGTAATCAACCCCATCAATAATCAGCATATTACTGCCCACACCTTTAATATTTGCCCCCATGCGGTTAAGCATTTTACAGAGTTGCTGTAAATAAGGTTCACAGGCAGCATTATAAATAGTAGTAGTTCCTTTAGCCATTACTGCTGCCATTACAATGTTGGCCGTGCCGGTAACAGATGGTTCATCCAGCAACATATAAGTACCATGCAGGTGCGGCGCCGTTATATGAAAGAAGCCATCTTCAGGATGGTAAGTAAATTCTGCGCCGAGTTTTTCAAAAGCAATAATATGAGTGTCTAATCTTCTTCTTCCTATTTTATCGCCACCTGGTTTTGGAATAAAAGCTTTTTTAAAACGGGTAAGCATTGGTCCGGCCATCATAACGGAACCACGCAGCTTTCCACTTTTTTTGCGAAAAGTTTCGCTGTGCAGGTAATCAATATTTACATCATCAGCTTCAAAGATGCAGGTATCTCTTGTGGGTCGTTCAATCTTTACATTCATCTCACCCAATAGTTCAATCAAAAGATTTACATCAAGTATATCAGGAATATTAGTGATAGTTACTTTTTCCGCCGTTAATAAAACAGCCGATATAATTTGTAATGCTTCGTTCTTTGCTCCCTGAGGAATAATTTCACCGCTTAATTTTTTACCGCCGCGTACTTCAAATGATTGCATTGTTTTTTGTTGACAAGTTAACAAGTTGACAGGTTAACAAAGTTATCTCTGCCGGGCTTCTTTAATAAAGTAAAAGTATTTATAGTGAAGAATAAAATAAAAAAGTTGTACCGGGTAAGTACAACTTAATATCATTGTTAGTGAAAATATTTCTTGCTTATCAATTCCTCAATTCAATAATCAATATCTCTTCTTTTTAAACTGTTGTTTGCCACCTCGGTTTTGATTATTATCTCTGCCACTTCTTTGCTGGTAATGTCCACCACCACCGCCACCGCCATGTCTTGGTTTTTGTCCGCCCCTGCGGTAATCATCACGTATATCCCTGTCACGGCTCATGGTGCTGTGTTTTACAAATGGCTTGTTGGTAAATTCCAGCTGACCATCAGTAATAGCAGACAATTCACTTTGAATAGCATCGTCATGCACCAGTTCTTTATGCCAGTTGCTGTAGGCTAATTTCATATAGTAAGCAACTGCATTGGCAAAACCCTGTTTCTTTTCAGGATTTTCTTCAGCCAGGGCTTTATTAATTACTACTTCAATATTTTTTCCCAAATGGTTAAACTTGGGGTAACGTTTGGGGTAAGGCAAACGATGTGGCTTTGCTTTCAATGTTTCCCTTGTGGGGATGGGATAGGGACTTTCAAACTCTAATTTAAAATCAGAGATCAAAAATAGATGGTCCCACAGTTTGTGACGAAAGTCTTCCACATTTTTTAGATGAGGATTAAGAAAGCCCATCAGTTCAATTAATGCCTGCGCATTACGTTGCCGGATTTCTTTGTCATCGAGCGTTAACAGGTAGTCCACCATCTTTTGAATATGCCTGCCATATTCACGCATGATGAGGTGTGTTCGTGTTGTATTGTATTCCATTAAATCTATAGACATATTATGTGCAAACGTACGGAAAAACTTGGTTAATTCTAAGTGTTTAGTTTTAAGTTAACAGGTTAACAAGTTGATGGGTTAACAGGGGTTAAATTCTCTTTTTCGTTCCAGGTACTAAAAAAATAAAGACCGCCTTTTTTAGCAGACGGCCTTTTGTGGTTCAGAGGTACTTGTACTGTAGGTACGGATCAAGAAATATCGTTATTGTTTCATGAATTTTTCGGTCCATTTTTCATCAGCTGACTGTACCTGTATAAAGTACAATCCACGGGCAGCATTATTCAGATTGATACGGGACGTACCGTTGATTAATGTACCGCTGGCAATTGTTTTGCCGCTGATATCAGCAATTTTGTATTGATATGAATTATCACTCAATACTACCAGTTCATTACTGATGAAATTGCTCAATATGCTGAATTTACCTCTGCCGGAAACACCTTTCAGGGAAACGATGTTTGAGTAATAAGTAACTCCGGCGGCAGTAATTGCTTTTATGCGATAGTATGTGTTCCTGTTATCAAATGGTTTATTGGTAAACTTGCGGGCATCACCGTTTAATATATAAAGAGTGCTGAAGTTTTGACCATCTTTTGACTGCTCCACAGTTATTGTTTCTATCGGTTCATCTGCAACAATTTTCCAGTTTAACTGGTGTTCATTGTTTTGAGTGATACCGGAAAGATCAAACGAATAAATAGGTAAACCACTGCTTGCTAAATAGCTTCCATTTAAAGTATAAGCACCCACAATACCATATTCGGATGGGGTATAAGTGCTGGTGGTATTATCTACAGCGAGGTAGTAATTACCTGCAGTTAACGATGTATCAATTGTGGCAACTAAGCTTGTGGTGGATGAATATGTTTGTATCAACGTACCATTTTGCTTATACAAGCCAACTTTTACATTAAGGTTAGCCCCCAATTCGTTGTTGCCTGCTGCAAATGGAGCTGCAGTTAATTTAAATGTTCCATTTGTGGGCATATTAAAGTTGTAATAATCCACATCAGCAGAAGTGTTAACCATTCCGGCTTTAGCAAAAGACTGAGTGGCTTGTTCAAAGGGAACACTCGTGCTGGAGTTTTTGTTGTCGCCAACATCATCGGTTCTGTAACCGGTTCCGTTTGTAGAGGTATTAGCAATGATACTCATATCATCTTGTGAACTGTTACAGCCTAGGCTGCTGGACGGGCCATTATACCAAAGAGATAACGTTTTGTAATAACTCTTACCCATGATAGGGGCCCAGCTGGCTTGGCCGGTTCCAGCACCGGGATTATATTCAGCATTCACAGAGCAGTCGGAATTGTATTTACTCTGGTGGTTTAATCCAAGCGTATGACCAGCTTCGTGTGAAGCTGCATCTGCTGAAAGATTTGGGTCATTGGCTAAAAGGCTTGAAAATACAAAAGCCGGTACACCATTTCCCCAACGAAATGATCCTACATAAGAAACTCCTCCTGACAAACCATACCATTGGTAGGTAGGGGTAATAATTACACGTATCCGCCTGGTAGCAGGAGCCGCTAAATACACAGTAGAGTCTGTAGTTACATTAATGTTGAAAGGGCGGTAATCTTCTGCCACTTTATTAAAGAACAGGGTAATTTGATCATTTGTAAAGTTGGGCGAAGCACAAACCAATGGCTGACCGCTGTTCCAGTAAGCGGTAAGAACGGTTTGACCATCAAAGTCTAAAAAAATTGTTGGTTGGGCAGAAGGAAAGCTGTTAAGTATTGGTCCAGGATTTTGGGCATTGAGATTAGTACTAATGCCGATAACCGCAAGAAACCAGGTAAAGATCGTAAGTAATGAGGTTTTCATATTTACGTGGATTTTTGGTTTTGAATAGGGTTTGCTTTTTTTGGTTACGGATTAGTTCTCTTAGGGTACATTAATACGGATTAAAAACGGGCACAGTCTGTCGAAATAATACAGATTAAATTTTTAATTAGTCTTGAATTAAATCACTTAAATTCTTTTTTGTCCAGGCATAAATTCCATTGTCGTCTTTTTCAAGTGTGATAACATCTTTACTCTGATGATTGAGGATGGCGCCTGTATAAGTTACAGAACCATCTTCCAGTGTTACCTTGCTTAACGTAAACAACGTGTTGGGAAAATTTGTACAGCGTAGGGTGACGCTTTGCATTGAACTTTGTTGTTCTGTCATAACAACATGGCCCATTAACTGTAAGTTGTCAGACAATTTAATGGTTGTGCCTTGTCCTGTTTTTAAATTAAACAGGTTTTGCATTAAATTAAAATCTGCAGTAGTACGCTCTGCTATATTAACAAACAAACTTTGCTTGTTAACATTTTTTTCTTTAGCAGAACGAAAACTAATTTCCTGGGAAAAAGATTGCTGCGAGGTGAGGCATATAGCCGTTGCTGCAACGAGCAGTTTTAGTTTCATAGAATATCAGTTTTTTCGTTCAGGTATTGGATTACTGTAGTAAAAATAAAAATGCTATTGAAATTTCAAAATAGGGTTTTTAGGAAAAAACAATTTTTTTAAATTTTAAACAAGAGGGAAGAAAAAATTGAGTACTGGTACTTTTAAAAACGTCGTAAAGTTACGATACTTGTTGGTAATGTTACCGCCAAAAAGGAGGGGCTCCCACGAAAAGGAGCCCCGTTTCCAAAACCCACTAAGTAAAACCATCTTAAAATGTCATTCAGTGATACAAAGTTGCATTACTTAAAAAACTATGTCAGCAATCATAAAAATAATGTTGCAGATACTATATGAAATCAATTATTTAGTAAGATTCTTTTTTTTCTAATAACGTTGTATGTGACCGGGGAGGTAATAAAAATATAAATGGAAGTAAATGTTTTTCATAAGCATACAGTTTGTTTTACTTTACAAATCTATTATATAAAGTATGGAGATAAAAGAGTATATACTCCTGAATTTAAATAGTATTGCCACTTGGAAAGAGGGTTTTCATGCTTCGTTGTTTTTCATTAATAAATAGTATAAAAGGAATTGCTGTTAGCAATTTTACTATTATTTAAATTTTTGGGTGCTGATAAATACTGATAAAACAAAATCAAAACACTTATTCAGTTACTTTTGCATGCTCTGTATGAGGATAGCTGTAAATACAAGATTTTTATTGAAAAATTACCTTGAAGGGTATGGCTTTTTCATTCATGAAACATTCAAAAGAATTGTTATTAATCATCCTGAACACGAGTTTATTTTTTTATTTGACCGCCCGTATGAAAAAGAATTTGTATTTGCAGGTAATGTTACGCCTGTTATTATAGGTCCGCCTGCGAGGCACCCTGTTTTATGGAAATGGTGGTATGATTATAAAGTAACATACGCATTAAAAAAATACAAGGCAGATGTTTTTGTAAGTGCTGACGGTTTTGTGTCTTTACGGACATCCATACCACAGTGTATAGTAGTACACGATCTGTCTTTTTTGCATTATCCATCATTTGTAAAAAAATCTCATCTTTTCTATTTTAAAAATCAAACTCCTGCTTTTCTGAAAAAAGCAAAACGTATTGCCACTGTTTCAATGTTTTCTAAGGAAGATATAATTAAACAATATGCTGTGGATGCTGCAAAAATTGATGTTGTTTACAGCGCAGTTAAATATGGTTATTCTCCTGTAGATCCCGGTACAAAGGAAGTAATTAAAAAACGGTATGCCGACGGGAAAGAATTTTTTATATATGTTGGCTCCATTCATCCCAGAAAAAATTTACTGAACTTGTTAAAAGCTTTTTCCATTTTTAAAAAGCGTTTAAAAAGTAATATGCAATTAATAATTGCAGGCAGGCTAGCCTGGAAATTTGACGACTTTGCTGAAGGATTAAAAACATATAAATACAGGCAGGATGTAAAATTATTGGGTTATTTGCCACAGCAGGAATTAGTTAACCTTACAGGGTCTGCATATGCATTAATATATCCATCCTTTTTTGAAGGGTTTGGCGTGCCTCCTTTAGAAGCAATGAATTGTGGTGTTCCTGTAATTGCCTCTTCTGTAAGTTCCATCCCGGAAATTTGCGGTGATGCAGCATTGTTTGTCAATCCTGAAAGCATAGAAGATATTGCAGATAAGATGATGTTACTGTATAAAGATGAACAATTACGCAGCGACTTAATTAATAAAGGAACCCAACAGGCGAAAAAATACAGCTGGGACAAAACAGCTGATTTACTATGGGAAAGCATTGAGAAAACATTGCGTGTATGAACCCTTACCTTTGTTGAAAATTATAATTTAAAAATATGCATAACAGTAAAATAATGATAGAGGTGCTGATGGATCCCAACCGTGTTCCTGAATCAATAAGCTGGAACGCTACCGATAGTACTGCCGAAATGGATCAAAAAGCAAAAGCCATGATGATTTCCTTTTGGGATGGTGCAGATAAAACAGCCCTGCGTATTGACTTATGGACAAAAGATATGATGGTGGATGAAATGGGCGACTTTTATTACCAGGTTTTAATGACAATGGCTGATACGTTTGGCAGAGCTACCCAGCAAAATGAACTTGTTGATGATATGAAAAAATTTGCTGCTGCTTTTCATAAAAAATTTGAAGCATTACAGATTAAAAATGCCGAAAACTAAAAATAAAATTTATGTCATTAGAGCAAAAAATAATGGCTGAATTAAAAACAGCCATGTTAGCCAAAGATGAAAAATCATTACGTAGCCTGCGTGCAATTAAAGCAGCTATCATCCTGGCTAAAACTGCTGAAGGTGCAGGTGGGGAAATAAAAGAGGAAGAAGAAGTTAAACTGTTGCAAAAGCTGGTAAAACAAAGAAAAGATTCACTGGAAATATTTCAGCAACAAAACCGTGCTGACCTTGCTGTAAAAGAACAGGAAGAAATTGCTGTTATTGAAAAGTTTTTACCAAAGCAGTTATCAGCTGAGGAATTAAAATCAGCCATAGAAAAAATTATTGCAGAGGTTGGGGCTTCGTCTCCCGCTGACTTGGGAAAAGTAATGGGTGTTGCTTCAAAAGCATTTGCCGGTAAAGCTGATGGCAAAGCCATATCAGGTATTGTAAAAGAACTGCTGTCTAAATAAGCTTTATCTTCGGGTTTACAGTATGCTTGTTGACACCATTTATCTTATTTTAATTATTGCTGCCGTTTTTAAAGGATACAGCAGGGGATTAATCGTAGCAGTTTTCTCCATCGTCGCATTAATTGCAGGCTTGGCAGCAGCTATTAAATTATCAGCAGTATTAAGTGGTTATCTTGGTGAGGCAACTTCTATTTCTGCAAAATGGCTGCCATTTATATCCTTTGCAGTGGTTTTTGTTGGTGTTATTTTTTTAATAAGGATGCTCGCTAAATTTGTTGAAAGCGCTTTTGATATGGCCTTATTGGGCTGGGTTAATAAAATTGGGGGAATAGTTGTTTATATAGTTGCTTATACTATTATTTACAGTGTTTTGTTATTTTATGCTGAAAAAATGCATTTAATATCAAAAGAAACAATAAATAATTCGGTAACCTACGGCTTTATACAACCTATGGCTCCCATCATTCTTAACGGTATTGGGGTTGTGATTCCCTGGTTTAAAGACATGTTTACTGATTTGGAACATTTTTTTGATAAACTCTCTGGTAATTTCAGGTAAGAATTTTCTATAATTCACTTCGAATTCCCTGATATTTGACAAGAAAAAATTATTTTAGCATTGCACAATTGCCTCAAAAGCAATAAAAAGAGAATGAATTACGAAATAAAACAACAGGAAAAATTTAAATTCATAGAAGAAGGGCAGGGCGAACCTCTGGTGCTTTTGCATGGCTTGTTTGGTGCGTTGAGCAACTTCGGGGATTTGATAGAATATTTTAAGCATCACAACAAAGTAGTGGTTCCATTACTTCCTTTGTTTGAGCTTGACCTGTTGCATTCAACAGTTGGAGGCCTGCAAAAATTTGTTCATAGATTTATTGAGGCAAGAGGATATACAGGTGTTCACCTCCTGGGTAATTCATTGGGCGGACATGTAGCATTGGTACATGTTCTGAAGCATCCTGAAAAAATCAAATCACTTATCCTGACAGGTAGCTCTGGCTTATTTGAAAACGGTATGGGTGATACATATCCTAAAAGAGGAGATTATGAATACATTAAAAAGAAAACAGAGCTTACTTTTTATAACCCGGCCACTGCCACTAAAGAACTGGTAGATGAAGTATATGATATTGTAAACAACAGGATAAAAGCAATCAAAATAATTTCACTGGCCAAAAGTGCTATCCGTAATAACCTGGGTGATGAGTTGAAGCAGGTAAACAGGCCGACGTTGTTGATTTGGGGTAATAACGATACGATTACTCCTCCCTTTGTAGGAAAAGAATTTCAACGTCTTATACCTAATTCAGAATTACATTTTATAGATCATTGCGGACATGCACCAATGATGGAGGTGCCGGCAGAGTTTAACAAAATTTTGCATGGCTTCCTTACTAAACTGAATCAACCTGTAGCAGTCTGATTTACGTAAGAATAATAGTAATAGGTTCGGTTAATTAATAATTTATTTGTAATGCTGGCAACAGATCTTATATCAAATTCGATACCCTCTCTACAGTTACATGATACTGTAAGCAGGGCCCTGCAACAGATGAATGATTCTGATGTTGTTCATCTGCCTATTGTTTCCGATGGTAAATATCTTGGTCTTGCAGATGAAGCTGATTTATTGGATGTGGGAGACAGCAGTTTATTACTGGCGCAACTGGATATCATATGGCCAAAGCCGGCAGTCAATTATTTAGACCATTTTTTGAATGCGGTTAAAATTGCAGCAGAACTAAAACTTACCGTAGTCCCTGTGATAAAAGCTGATAATGAATTTGTTGGACTAATAACAAAGCAGCAATTAATTTCTACATTAAGCGAATACACATCCGCGGCAGAACACGGTGGTATCATTGTTTTGGAAACCGATCCACGGAGTTTTTCCCTTTCGGAAGTTAGCAGGATCATTGAAACCAATGGCGCTAAAATCCTTCATCTTAATACCTATACCGATAAAGATTCAGGGCAATTAATTGTTTCTGTAAAAATCAACCGCAATGATCTCCAGGATATTATTGCTACCCTGGAACGTTATGAGTACACTATTAGACATTATTTTGGCGAAAATCTTTCTGAGGAAGAAATGAAAGATAATTATGAGCATTTAATGAATTACCTCAGCATTTAACAAAACGTTTTAATACGTTTGCAAAATGGAGAGTTTTAAGTGAGGTAGCTTTAGGTGTTAATTTCCCGTATCATAATAAAAGAGTAACCAAATAAATGAGGATAATACCGGCCATTGTGATATGCTTGCTAAGCTTTGTTGCCTCAGCTCAAAAATCCAATACTATTAATGGAATTTTCTTTGCCGATACCACAGGCTTACAATCAGATTCTACAAAAGTTACCATCAGGAATATTTTTATTACCGGGAATAAAAAAACAAGGGAATACATAATCCGGAGGGAAATTGCTTTTACAGAAGGATCCTCAGTAGAAATTTACAACCTCATACCTTTAATTGAAAGAGCCCGTGAAAATATTTATAATACGCAACTTTTCCTTGAAGTAAAACCCCAAATACAAAATTGGGTAGATGGATTTGTTGATGTGTATTTTGAAGTGAGAGAAAGATGGTATTTGTTTCCCTTGCCTTATTTTAAATTAGTTGACAGAAATTTAAACCAGTGGATTGGTGAACAAAGTGCCAGTCTCAAAAGAGTGAATTATGGATTAAAATTTGGATGGAATAATGTGAGTGGTCGTA
>JBLMVP010000426.1:0-9508 GCA_050256755.1 Sphingobacteriales bacterium
TATGCTGCTCATCCCACTTGTACCAATTTACTTTCCAGCTAATCGTTGGTTTAAATTCATAATAAGAAAATGAATAAGCCCGGTTGGGAGATATTTTTTCCCCGAGTTGAGTGGTGAAAGAAGGGCCTGTGTATTCCAGTTTAATTAATGTTTCTTCAGCATTGCTGAGTTTCATAGCAGTAATTACTGCTGGAAATTCTCCCGATTTAACAGATATGTTTTCAACTCCTTTGATGCTTTTTAATTTCCATGTCCCTTTTGGTCCAAGTATATCAAAATGCATGAGGCCACTGCTGTCAATTTTATTTAGCCAAACAATTGGGTATTGAAAATTATAAGGCCCCCATTCAGTAATACGTATTTCTTTTTTTCCTTTTGCAAAATTACCCGCCCAGCGTTTTCTTTTTGTATTTGGAAGACTTTTTATTTCTGAATACTTACCAGGGATTTTTGTAAATCCACCGGGAGCATAATTCAAACTATCGAAAACATTTACTGTAGAATCTGTTTTAAAATGCTGTATACAATTTTGAAATTTATTTTCATCAGCATAAACAGAATCTGTAAGCGTAAAATTAATTCCTATAGGATTATTGGTGAATGTATTCCAGTTGATCTGATAATTTTTACTCCTGGTATCTCTTTTTTGAGCATAACCCCAGTCTGAAGGTTGAGTTTTTCTTGCCCATAATTTAATGGCTTCTTTGTCGCCATTAAATTCATTACTGTAAATAGAATTATCCTGCCCATGTTCAATAGCGATGCCAATCCTGTTTTTTTCAAACTGGTTTTGCCAGATGAACGTGTTATAACTATATCCACCCCATATGCCGTGATCACATTCTTTTACAATATTCCGTTGAATACAATTCCTGCTGAAAGTAACTTCAATGCCATTGGTTGGTGCATAGGAAAAATCATTGCCAAAAATAATATTATCGTTACAACCACCTTCACCAGTATCCATAGTAGTTTGCCCTGCCCATAAAAAAAATCCATCACCACTGTGTGTTACAGAATTATAATTAAACTGGTTGTCACTGCATTGCTCAAAAACCAGAATGCCGGCACTATCCTGTCCACGCCAGTAAATACCATGACTGTAACCTCTTACATTAAAATCAAGTTTATTACCAAGCACCGCATTCCTGTTACTTCTGTACAGGCCAATACCAATAGCGGAGTTAAAGGAAAAATTGTTGTTGTAAACCATCCCATCATTACAGTTAACCATCATCAACCCGCATTGGCCATTGCTTACCCGGTTATCAAAAATTTTTGCCTTATTACAGTGGCTCAGGTAAATGCCGGCACCATAACGCAGCCATTCGTCTTTTTCATTGTGATGGTAACTCATCCAGTCGCTTACATCTTCTCTTTCACGATTGCTTTGCAGGTGTTGCCGGTAATTATAGCTGAAATCACAATTTTCAATGGTTAGTCCGTCAATATTCCTGGCAAGTAGCGCAATCTTAAATCCTTTGATATTGGCATTTTTGATGGTGATATTTTTCCCGCTTTTTATAATTATTCCTGTTCCATAAAATTCATTTGGAAATTTTTTGTCATTGGAGCCGATTAAAACTGAATTATTGAAATCGATGGTGATATTATTTCCCTCAATAATAATTATGCTTTCTTCAAAATCGTAAGCGGCATTTAAACGGTAGGTATTTTTTTTAATGACAACAGAAGAAGTAATATGCATGTTTTTAGAAAGACTGAGTTGCTTTGGCTGTGCTGCCGCAACAACTACCAATAAACAAAATGGCAGGAAAATAGATTTCATCTTTAAAATTATAGAAAAGAACTGGTGAAAGATCAAAGTGCAAAATTGCACCCGCGTCGGAGACAAAAGCACTTTTAGGCCCTATAAAGCCCTGTTTTATAGACTCTGCTAGATTTTGGGGTATCCTTATCAATTAAGCCGAACAGTCCTTTTTAAGAGTAATATGAGAGATTAGTCTCAATTTTTAAGGGTTTGCCGGCTATAGAGACTTTTTTGAGGTTATCTCCTGAGAAAGATAGATTTGTGTAAATATTTTTTCCTCATTTATTTTGCCGCTTACCTTAGTTACCCTACCTTTGCCGTCCGAAAAATTGGAATATTATGGCTAGAGTATGTCAGGTTACGGGTAAAACGCCAAAGACCGGGAACAAGGTTTCTCATTCAAATATCAAGACTAAGCGTCGGTTTTTACCCAATTTACAGACCAAGCGTTTTTTTCTCGCTGAGGAAGACAAATGGGTTACATTAAAGCTGTCAACTGAAGCAATCCGCACCATCAATAAAAATGGTTTATACAGCGTAGTAAAAGAGTTGAGAGCAAGAGGTGAAAAAATCTAACCGTCTAAAATTTTAATAAAATGGCAAAGAAAGGTAACAGGGTTCAGGTTATTTTGGAGTGTACTGAGCACAAAACTTCTGGTAAAGCCGGAACAAGCCGCTACATCACTACCAAAAATAAAAAAAATACCCCTGAGCGTATTGAGTTGAAGAAGTTCAATCCAATTTTAAAGAAGTACACTGTACATAAAGAAATTAAGTAACCAGTTGACGGGTTCACAAGTTAACAAGAATATTTCCCTGTTAACTTATTAACTAATCAACATTTCAACATCATAGAAAATGGCAAAAGCAGCAAAAACCGCGATTAAAACTAAAGACCAGAAAGCAGCAGCAGAGGCTAAAAACTGGACAAAAGTAATTCGTGCCGTTCGCAGTCCTAAATCAGGTGCTTATACCTTTAAGGAAGCAATTGTGCACAAGGACAAAATCAAAGAATTTTTAGCACAAAAATAATTGTGCTGTTGTAATAGTTGAAAGCTGTTCAGGAAAAACTCCAGGACAGCTTTTTTACGTTTAATAATCTTTTATCCGCACATGAGGTATTTTGATTAAAAGAGCCCACCATTTAAATGATAGCATGCAGGTAAATAATATTTCTGTTCGCCAGGCTTCTGCAGCCGATGTTGATATAATTGTCTCTCTAGGTAGGAAGACATTTGTAGAAACCTATGGAGATAATAATAAAAAAGAAACCGTAGCCGCCTATGTTGATGAGATGTTTAATTATGAAAGGATTGAAAAAGAAGTAAACACTTTTGGCGAACGTTTTTTTATTACTTATGTGGGTGAGTTACCGGTAGGCTTCACTAAACTTAGCGAGAATAAGCAGCCCAAGGGTTTAAACGGAAAAAAGAAAATTCAGGTTGAAAGAATTTATGTGCTAAAGGAATTCCAGGGATTTAAAATAGGAAAAGAATTGATTGAAAAGGTTATGCAGGTAGCCAGGGAAGAATCATATAAAATTGTTTGGTTGAGCGTTTGGCAAAAGAACAATAAAGCTGTTCAGTTTTACCAGAAGGCAGGGTTTGTCATTTATGATACTGATGAATTTGAATTTGGTGAAGAAGTACACGAAGACTTTTTGATGAAGAAAGAAATATATTGATTTGCAAACCTGGAGATTTGACAATTGGCTGATGAATAAAAATCACTTTCTTAACTCAAGTATTATAACTCTTAACTTTTAACTACTGATGGGTTTATTTAATAAATTATTTGGCAAAAAAGAAAAGGAAAGCCTTGACCAGGGATTACAGAAAACAAAAGAAAATTTCTTTTCTAAAATAACAAAAGCTATTGCCGGTAAAAGCACAGTTGACGAGGAAGTATTGGATAGTTTGGAAGAGGCATTGGTTGGAGCGGATGTAGGAATTGATACAACCATAAAAATTATCCAGCGAATCGAAGAAAGGGTTGCAAGGGATAAATATCTTGGTACTTCTGAATTAAACCGCTTACTGCAGGAAGAAATTACTGCTATATTGGTGGATGCTCCTGAACAATCTTTAAAAAATTTTACAGAACCCCTCCCTTCTAAACCATATGTGATTATGGTAGTGGGTGTAAATGGTGTAGGTAAAACAACCACTATAGGCAAACTGGCATATAATTTTAAGAAAGCAGGTAAATCTGTTTTATTGGGAGCGGCCGATACATTCCGTGCAGCTGCGGTTGAGCAATTAAATATCTGGAGTGAAAGAGTAGGAGTGCCGATTGTAAAAAAAGATATGGGCAGTGATCCCGCGGCTGTGGCATTTGATACAGTAAGCAGTGGTGTAGCCAAAGGCACTGATGTAATAATTATTGATACTGCTGGTCGTCTGCATACAAAAACTCATTTAATGGAAGAGTTAGGCAAGATTAAAAGAGTGATACAAAAAGTAATCCCGGATGCCCCACATGAAGTGTTGCTGGTACTAGACGGTTCAACAGGGCAAAATGCATTGGAGCAAGCCAAACATTTTACTGCGGCCACAGAAGTAAATGCCTTGGCTATAACCAAATTAGATGGAACAGCAAAAGGTGGAGTGGTATTAGCTATAGCAAATCAATTTAAAATACCGGTGAAGTTTATTGGAGTGGGAGAAAAAATGGAGGATTTATTGGTATTTGACAAGCATGAATTTGTTGATAGCCTGTTTAGCCTTAGCGATAGATCCTGATAACCGATTTTTATTTCCTTCTCCTTAAAATCCGGGCATATGCCTGCTGGGTGTAGTCTATTTGATTTTTTCTTCTTTATTTTTGAGCATACAAGCCATCTTAGCTCAGTTGGTAGAGCGGTTCATTCGTAATGAACAGGTCGTCAGTTCGATCCTGATAGATGGCTCAAATAATAATATGACATCAGAACGAAAAGAAAGGTTATTGTCTGTACTCAATAAAAGACAAAACGATATTACGGTTGTACTGGAAAATGTTTTTGATCCACACAATATATCAGCCGTAATGCGTACCTGCGATGCAGTAGGAATACAAGATATTTTTATACTCAACACAAAAATTCCAAGGCACAAAAAATGGGGAAGCAAAAGTTCTTCCAGTGCTGCTAAATGGCTAACTATTCATCAATATACAGATGCGGAAGAATGTTTTGCTGAATTAAGGAAAAGATATTCAAAAATTTTGACTACACATTTAAGCAGTGATGCTATTGCTCTTCATGAAATAAATTTTTCTGAAAGCATTGCATTGGTGTTTGGTAATGAACATTCCGGCGTTAGCGATGAAATAAGAGCAATGGCTGATGGAAATTTTATTATCCCACAGGTAGGAATCATTAAGTCATTAAATATTTCTGTTGCCTGTGCTGTAACCTTATATGAGGCCATGCGTCAGAAGCAAATAGCCGGTCATTACCAGCAAATAAAACTGGGAAAAGAGCAATTTAATAGTTTGCTTCACGATTGGGGATTTAAACAGGAAGATATGGAGTAGCTTTTCAGGTGATTTTACTATCCTTTTACAGCTTGTTAATTTGTATATTGGCTTTAAATTGGCAATCCAACCGGAAAAAATTGCCAAACTTTGTCATATGAAAGCAAAACTCACATTTATTGGAATTATTGTTTTCTTTTTTACTCTCCCGGTAATTGGACAATCAATAAAGAAATGGAAATACGCAGAGCTGGAGCAATATATCAATCAATCTAAAACACCGGTTGTTATTAATTTCTGGGCAACATTCTGTAAACCTTGTGTTGAAGAAATACCGTACTTTCAAAAAACAATTAAACAATACCAGGATAAAAAAGTAAAACTAATTTTAGCCAGTCTTGATTTCCCTGAATATTATCCTGAAAAGATTGCAGCCTATGCGAAAAAGTATGGGTTTACTGCTGAAATAATTTGGATAGATGAAGAAGACCCTGGAAAATTTTGTCCAAAAGTGGATGCCAAATGGAGTGGAGTACTTCCTGCAACGCTACTTATCGACAAAAAAAAGAATTACCGCAGTTTTCATTCTCAACAATTATCTGAAAAGGAACTGGTACAGGAACTTGATAAATTAGTTAAGTAGTTAGCTTTTTCTTTTAATAGAGCATCCGTATTGCGGGTAGGTTGGCTGGCTAATAGCTGATCCTGCTATCATTTCATTTATTGCCAGTTTTAAATACTCTTTATCTGCATTATTTGGATCCCGTGGTTTGTTATTGATTGCACCGTGGTATAAAAGCTTTCCATCTTTATTAAATAAAAAGCTTTCTGGTGTCATAGTGGCGCCAAAAGCATTAGCCATCTTTGAATCTTTGTCAACAGCATAATTCCATTTATATCCCTGCTCACCGGCATATTTTTTCATTGCATCGAAAGAATCTTCGTCATTTCTTTGCGCCTCATTTGAGTTAAGTATCATAACACCAATATTATTTGCCAAGGCATACTCAACTACTTCCTTTGTTTTTTGCTGATGTTTTATTACATACGGGCAGGTATTACAACTGAACATTACCAGTAACCCATTTTTTTTCATCGCATCTTTAAATGAAATTTCTTTACCGGATATATCTTTCATCTTTAATTCAGGATTGGGTAATGCTCCACCAATTGAAAGAGAACTTTGCATAGGAGAAAATGCAAACAATGAAATAATTGATAAAACTGAAATGGGTAAATAAAATTTTTTCATAGCCTAACCGGTTTTACGGATATAAATTTACATCAATTTTTTGCTGAGAGATTACCACCTATTTCAGCTTTTTGCCTTTCATCAGCAATAGCTTTTAGTGATTTGATGCTGACATTTAATTCAAAGCCTATAAGTAATGTAAGGGAATTAATAAATATGAGTATCATTAACACAATAACGGAGCCAATAGAGCCGTAAAGTGCATTATACCTGCCAAAGTTATTTACAAATAACGAAAAACCTAAAGTGGCAAGGATGCTAAGTGAAGTACCTAGAATTGCCCCGGGAGAAAATATTTTCCATCTTTTTTGTGTGGCAGGAGCATATTTATAAATAAAAGCATAGGCATAAAAAATTATTCCTACAATAAATACCCAGCGGATTGTTTTAATGAAATTTCTTACTCCGGCATTGGTAACTCCAATCCACTTTAAAAAAGCTCCCTGGGTTATCAATAAAATGAGACAACCTAAAACAAGCCCAAAAATCAGTGAAGTAAGTTTTATAGCTGTCCATCTTTTTTGCAGACCTTTTCTTTTTTCAAAGCCGATATAATTTTTATTAAACGATCGCATCAGACCCATCATTGCATTAGAGGCGAAGAATAATGAAAGGATAAAACCAAAAGATAACAAGCCAAACCTGGTCTGGTCTAAAAAGCCATCAACAAAACTTATTATATTCTGATTATGCACTTTGGCTGGTATTACATCCACAATTAAGGCGTGTAATTGTTCTTTGATACTTTTTTTAGGTATAAACGGTAGATGAGGGATGAGGGTAAATAAAAATAAACAGGTTGGTGGAACAGCCATTATAAAATTATAGGCAATGGCGGAGGCTCTTTCATTCAGCCCAACCTGCCTCACCTGTTTGAAAAAGAATTTAACTACATCAAATAATGGCACTCCTTCAAATCCGGGCAAACTGATTTTTTTACTTTGCCGGATAAAAAAGCTGATAACGGGAAGTGTGATTATTATTCTTTCAAGTTTGGTCATTAATGAATATTGAGCGAATCCAGTTTTTCCTGGTATTTTTTAGCCAGTTTTATATGTTCTTCATACGTTTCAGAAAAATCATGAAACCCGGGCCTTGATGCGCTGGCTACAAAGTACAAATAATTAGTTTTAGCTGGTTGTAAACAGGCATCAATTGTTTTTACAGATGGTGTACAAATAGGGCCGGGAGGTAAACCTGCATATTTATAGGTGTTATAAGGTGAATCATAAAACAAATATTTTTCATAAATTCTTTTCATTGCAAAATTCTTCAATGCAAATTTTACAGTAGGGTCAGCCCCCAATTTCATTCCTTTTGACATCCTGTTAAGATATACACTTGCGATAAGTGGTTTATCTTCTTCTTTTACCGTTTCCTCTTCCACTATTGAAGCCAGTGTATATACCTCTGCTGGCTTTAAGCCCAGTGTAATTGCTTCATTTTTTCTTTTATCATCCCAGAATTTGTTGTGTTCAACATATAATCGCTGAAAAAGTTTTGGGAATGTTGTGTTCCAGTTATAAATATAGGTATTGGGTATTATTGCCGAAACTACTGTATTGCTGTCAAGATTAAATTTTTTTAATGAATCATTACTATTAAAAAAGCTTATAACTGAAAGAGAATCGCACTCAAACCTTTTGCCGATAAAAGCAGCAATATCTTCTTTGGTTCGTATTTTATTGATGATTAATCTAACCGGTGATTGTTTGCCATTGCGGAACATCCGTACTAAATTAAAAACACTTGTACCATTTTTAATTTCATACCTGCCTGGCTTAACGGATTCACCATACTTAAACCATTTACTTACCAGTTCAAATGTAAAGGTGGATGAAATAATATGTTGGGTGAGTAATGCTTGTTTTACATCGCTGTAATTACTCCCGGTTTTTATATAAAAATAATTATCCTGCGGGGCACTGGTTGCCGGGCCAAAAATTTTGAACAGGAAAAATAAAACGAGGATTCCTGCTACAAGCAATATCAATAATATTTTCTTTTTCATAGATGGGATGTAAATTAAAATAAAAGCTCCGTGATGTAAATACATTTACGGAGCTTTTATAAATATGCTGTTTTAATTACAAAGTACTTAACAATTTTTGATTGCGTACAATGTAGGCATCGTCTTTTGCTTTAGTCGCCAGCTCCAGCGATTTTTGTGCAGCTGCTTTAGCTTCAGCTTTTTTACCAAGCTTAACAAGGCAGTTGGCTTTCTCATGATAAATCCAGAAGCCATCCGGATTTTGCTCAATAGCTTTATCAAACCAAGCCAAGGCCTGGTTTAAATCTTTATTATTGTTTAAATAGTAAACTGCTGCACCATAGAATGGGCGGGTATCATTCTTTACTGCTTTTTCTATTTGCGCCATTATCTTACTGTCAATTTCTGTGGTTAAAGGAAGTGAAACAGCTGTATTGCCCCACATTAAATGCAGGTCACAGTTAGTAGATGTAATATTGGCAAACTGCATGGTGAAATTTTCAATTGACATCCCCATCGCCATTGGTTTTGCTTTTACCCTTACCACATCATTTTCTGCTTTGTAATCGTTAGGGTTGGTTACATCTGTTTGTTTGGTAATTATAAGGGTCCATTCATCTTTTCCGGGAATGGTCAGAAAACCATATTTGCCTGCTTTTACATCTGTGCCACCAATTTTAACATCATCACTAAAAGTTAAAGTAGTAGCTGAGTTAGCACCTGTGCGCCATACTTTTCCTACAGGGGCCAGTTCGGAATTTTCATCAAAATATTTTCTTCCCTTTAAAGATGGTCTTGAGTAGGATAATTCAATATTTCCTATTCCAAAGTCCTGCTTAATAACCTGTGTAGGTGAAGGTGCCGGCGTTTTTAACTGCTGTGCATTGATACTTGCAATACTTAAAGTAGATGCAATACAAAATAATAATATCTTTTTCATGACAAACATTTTTTAGGCAACAAAGATAGGGGAGAAGTTGAATGTAAATAATACGGGAAGGAAATAGTAAGCAAGGTTAAAATTTAAGAACAATTTTTC
>JBLMVP010000427.1:0-3611 GCA_050256755.1 Sphingobacteriales bacterium
CTCCTGCTGGTATACTGTAATGAAAATTATTAGTAACCTGCTTAACAATGTGAGAGCTATCTGGTAGTACTATCCATTTGGTATCACCATTGGAAAAATTATTTTTAGCGATTAATGTTGAATTAAAAAATTGCTGTTTTACACTAAACCATTTGACACCCTTATCCAGTTTCTTATCATTATTGGTAACAGTAGTGAAATAATCATAATCATCGTTATTCTGCATAAATACCACCTGCGATTGCTGCTTTTCATACTTAATATCTTTTTCCTGCTGGTTACTTTGCACCTGCCATAATAGATTAAGTGTATTCTGGCTTAATAATTTATCTGCACCTTTTAATTTGAAATTAACATCAATCATGTAAGCATCGGGCCTGATGATATATTCATGTTCCACTCCTTTACCTGAAGAATCCTGCAAATTGAAACGAATTATCTGGTCATTCCCTTGTTTCACTACATCTCCTCCGCTATAAAAAAGGTCACTTGTTTGCGCAGTTTGATTAGTTGCCGTGTTTATTTGATAAGACAGCTTGTTAAAGTCACCATTTATAATTTCCAGGGAGGTACCATCCCATTTTTTATACTTCTTCAGCTCAACAATTTTTGGCTGACCACCTTTATTGGTGAAAGTTATTTTGAGCAGGTCGTTTTCTACCACAGTTAATTTTTCTGTACCATTGGCCGAGCCGGTAAACCCACCTTCCAATTCTACTTTTTTAGCAGAATCAACTTTAGCAACTTCTATTTTTATTTTACTTGAATCAACCAGTAATGCCTGAGCTTTCTTAATGGAATCTTCCTGTCTTTGTCTTTCTTTAATAGCCGCACTTTGTCCACGTTGGGCAAAATATAGATAACCTCCCAGCAAGCCCATCAGCAGTAAAAAACCAATTATCGTATTTCTGTCAAAACCCATAATAAAAATTTGAGCCGCAAAGGTAATGATTTGGCGGATACGACTCGGGGCTATTACCCTTCCCCTAAGGCTTTGCTTTTTTTTATGATTTGGAAGGAAAATAATAATCAGAAAGCTCCGTTTCTTACTTTTGATGTACTGTTCCAGCCCTAACCTTACATCGTCCCAACTTTTTAGTCTTACATAACTTTTAATTATTACACACAATGGAAAAAACTATTGCCTTTTCCCAAAGGGAGAGTTATACTCCTACGCAATGGGACGAATTTTTATGGTGGCTGGCAACTGCTGAAAAAGAAATTATTGCTGATTGTGCTATTGACAGAAACCGGTATAAAATCATCGGAATGTCAGTACTGGCTACCTGGGCATTTGCCACTTTAGCCTGGATGTACTTTTTCTCTACATTGGCAGATAATCCTTTTTTAGTTACTGGCTGCGGATTATTCATGGGATTTGTAATCCTTACTATTGACCGGGCCTTAATCAAAGGCATCAACAAGTTTAATAAAAACAAAATTGCCCCGCTCTTATTCAGAGGCTTGCTGGCAATGACTATCGGAACGTTTATGGCACAGCCAGCCGTGTTGTATATGTTTGACAAGGAAATAAAAATGCAAACATCATTGGATAATGAAAAAAGAAAACTGGTAAAGCGGCAGGAATTAGATGCGCTGTATAAAGACCGGAAAACAGAGTTGCTGCAACAAAAAGAATCTATTGAAAAAGGTTTGAATAAAAAATATGCAGAGGTAGCCAATGCCCGTGAAAACTTCATAAAAGAAACAGATGGCTCCGGGGGATCCGGCAAAGTGGGTATTAAAGATATTGCCCTTGCCAAAAGAAATGAATATGAAAAACTGGATGGTGAATACAAAGCCATGCTTACGGATGAAGGACAAAAGCTGGATGATGTAAATAAAGAATTAAACCAGATAGAAACAGGTATTAAAAAAGAAGAAACAGCTTTTACACAATATCTTAACGATGGTTTTTTAACCCGTGTGGAAGCTTTAAACAATCTGATTAAAACCAATACTGCCTTGCAATTCCGTTATTATTTAATCATTATGATATTAATGCTGATTGAATTAATGCCGGTAATAGCCAAGTTTATGTTACCAACAGGAACTTATGATGAAAAAGTTAGGCTAAAGGAAGAAATGGAAAAAAATATTGCAGAAGAAAATAGCAGCAGTGAAAAGGAAGTGAAATTATTGTATAACCGTCTTGCCAAAGAAGCGGATACCGAAACGCTTCATGAATTTTTTGAGCACACAAAAGAAGAACGAAAAGAAAAAATTAAGAAGCTGGTTAATCAATGGCAGGAGGAAAAAGATGGAACCATTGATGGTTTCTGGGGAAAGGTAAAGAAGAATATTATTATGAAGCAGGAGAATTAAGATGATTATAAGGAATAAGATTGTACAGCAGAAGATGTACTCCCGGTATTTTTTTTGCTGTATTCTTTTATAATTTTTTCCAGTTCTTTTTTTATCTTTTCAACCTTGGTCTGTTTACCCCATAAACTTCCCGCTAAAAAACTTACTGTATCACCATTTTCAAAAGATAATTTCAGTATAGTATCTAAATTTCCCGAAGAAATATCCTCCAGTTCTTTAAACTGATAGTCCTTCCATTTTGCTTTGCCCATACTTATTGAAATTTTTTGAGCTTCATAATCCAAAAAAACTTCTTTGAGATGGAGATAACGCAGCGGGTTACTGTATAAAAAAATAAATAAAAAAACAGAAAAGAAAAGTACCGCCCAAAAATCTACATTACGAAAAGCTACAGCTACAAATAATAAAATAGCCCCTACAAAAACGGTAGGAAAAACTTTAACAAGCAGGGTGGTTCCAAAAACATTGGATATTCGTTTCACCTTAAAAACTTTTGGATAAGATTAAATCAACTCGCTTTCCAGTAAAGGGTTTTTAATAGCATTTCTTTTTTCATGAAGCTCTTTGGCTGCTTTTACAAAATGCACAAACAATGGCGCCGGTCGCTCTACTGTACTTTTTAATTCCGGGTGATACTGTACTCCTATAAAATACGGATGAGAGGGTATCTCCATAATTTCAACCAACCCGCTTTCATTATTTTTCCCTGAAGGCTTCATCCCCGCTTCTTCAAATTGTTTTATATAGCGGTTATTAAATTCCCAGCGGTGACGGTGGCGTTCGCTTATGAATTTAGTTCCATAAATAGTATAAGCTAATGAACCTTCTTTTATTTCGCAGGGGTAAGCACCCAACCTCATAGTACCACCTTTGGCAGTTACTGTTTTTTGCGTTTGCATTAAATCAATAACGGGGTTTGATGTATCAGGAGCCATTTCTGTTGAGTTTGCATCTTTCAATCCCAAAACATTCCTCGCAAATTCAACTACGGCCATCTGCATACCCAAACAAATACCAAAAAAAGGTAACCCGTTTTCACGGGAATATTTAATAGCCGTTATTTTCCCTTCTATCCCTCTGCTTCCAAAACCCGGGGCTACCAGCAACCCATCTAAGTCGGCTAATTTTTCGGCTACATTTTCTTCAGTAATAAATTCACTGTGCACATTAATAATCTGAACCTTTACTTCGTTCATTGCTCCTGCATGGACAAAAGATTCAAGGATGGATTTATACGCATCCTGTAATTCCACATACTTTCCTATTAATCCAATATTCACTTTCAG
>JBLMVP010000428.1:0-8601 GCA_050256755.1 Sphingobacteriales bacterium
TAAAAGAAGAAAAACAATTAATAAAAAAGACCATTGATGCGGGTAAAAAGGTAATTGGCATTTGTCTCGGATCGCAACTTATAGCAAGTGCTTTGGGTTGTAAAGTTTATCCGGGTAAAGAAAAGGAAATAGGGTTCTTCCCCATTCAGTTTACTAATGATACGCTCAACAATTCCTTATTCAAACATTTAAGAAATCCATATACTGTTTTTCACTGGCATGGCGATACTTTTGACTTGCCTGCTAATGCACAACTCATTGCCTCAACGGAAGTTTGTAAACACCAGGCATTTTTAATCGGTAATAATGTGTTGGGTCTGCAATTTCATTTTGAAATGAATGAAACTGTAATTGAAGACATGCTGAAGCATGATGGTCATGAGCTGGAAGAAAAGGGAGAATTTATTTCATCAAAAAAAGAAATCAGGAGTAATTATCATCACCTTCAGCAAAACAAAAAAGATATTTTGCTATTATTGAATAAATTTTTTGAAGCATGAGTCAGCTGCGATTTGTGGTGCTGCCCGGCACTTATTCATTATGCCGTCTTTCTCCAATAGAAAAAATACCCGGCTGGATTTTTAATTCTTCTTTTTATACGGTTTCCAAAACACCAGACGAGTTATCTGTTGTATGTGAAACGGAATTTGTTCCTGCAGATATTAAAAAAAATACTGGATGGAAGATGCTGCGTATCGATGCTGTTCTTGATTTGTCTCTCACAGGTATTACTGCAAAGTTTTCGGCACCATTAGCAGAAGCGGGTGTTAATTTGTGTGTAATTGCCACTTATGATACGGATTATGTTATGATTCAAGAAGAAAAGTTAGCCATAGCCCGGACAGCCCTTAATAATGCCGGATTTATCGTTGAGTAAATAACAGGTATGAATTATAATGATATCATCGGTGCAACAGGAGTTGGATTAATTTTAATAGCCTATTTCTGTAATATTTTTAATCTTATTCCTAAAGAAGGAAAATTATTTTTTGTGCTGAATATTATTGGTGCCGGGTTAGCCTGTTATGCTTCTTTACTCATTAGTTACTGGCCTTTTGTAATTTTGGAAGGTACGTGGACAATCGTTTCTCTGCTTGGAT
The DNA here is from genome assembly GCA_050256755.1 of Sphingobacteriales bacterium. Classification (GTDB taxonomy): domain Bacteria; phylum Bacteroidota; class Bacteroidia; order Chitinophagales; family Chitinophagaceae; genus AWTP1-9. The sequence continues at coordinate 1,101 of JBLMVP010000428.1, forward strand.
TAATAAGAACTTCATATAAATGAATTATGATTCGGACAAAGGATTTCAGTTTTATCCACAAATATTTTATTTCTGAAAAGCAGGAAAGCCTCCTGTTTTTAATTATAGGAATAATAGCCATTATACTTTCTGTCATTTTTTTCTTTTTTATAAAAAATAATCCTTCTTTTTATAAAGGTGCAGCTATTCCTTTACTGGTAATTGGATTAATACAATCTATTGTTGGATATACTGTATATGCCCGCAGTGATAAGCAACGTATTAATGTAGCGTATAAAATAGGAATGGAGCCGGCTGGTTTTATAAAAGGAGAAGAATTACCACGCATGCAAACAGTAAATAAAAATTTTGTGATTTACCGCTATATTGAAGTTGTTTTACTACTTGCCGGACTTGCCCTGCTATTTTTCTTCAGAGTGAATCCGGACAAAGCATTTTGGTATGGTCTGGGTGTAACGCTTACTATACAATCAGCCCTCATGCTCGGCGCCGATTATTTTGCCGAACAAAGGGCATTGAATTATACAAAGCAGATTGAATCATTTATTAAGCCTTAGTAAAAATGGATATTATTTTACAGCCTGTAGCAATAGTCACTAATTCAAGAAAGGATTTAAGTGATGATTACTGGGGAAACATAATCAGCGAAATTGAATTATTGCCGCATATACCTGCTGAATCACTGAATGGTATTGAAGCCTTCTCTCACCTGGAAATTATTTATCACCTCGATAAAATTGATGTATCAAAAATCGGTTTTCATGGTCATCCAAGGGGAAATAAAGAATGGCCCGATGTGGGGATTTTTGCGCAACGAAAGAAAGACAGGCCTAACGCTATTGGGGTAACTATTGTAGAATTTGTGAAAAGAGAAGGCAATAAAATATGGGTAAAATATTTGGATGCTATAGACGGCGCACCTATCCTTGATATAAAACCGGTAATGAAAGAGTTTTTACCTGCAGGAGAAATTAAACAACCACAATGGTCTGCCGTATTAATGTCTAATTACTGGAAATAAAATTTATCCTGTACATTATTATTTTAATAAGCAAGTTGTAACAGCATGCTAAAATCAGGCGTTAGAATGTTGTAATCAGATGCTTTTTCCAATGCTTTGTTTTCTGTACAGAATGCTACCCCAATACCTGCATTTTTTATCATGCAAATATCATTTTTACCGTTGCCAATAGCCAGGATATCTTTAAGGTCAATTTCAAAACGCTGACTTATTTCCAATATCGCATTGGATTTGCAGTAATCGTGATTACATATACTTTGCCTGTTACGCAAAAAGAAGGAAGGTATTTTAATTTCACCGGTAGCAATGCTTTTACCAAACTCCAGTTCATTGGCTAATGAAAAATTCATTCCCAGTTTATTGGCAATATGATTGGTTACCACATCATAACTTTCGCTTATGATGCCACACACGTATCCTTTTTGTTGCAGCCCTTTTACCACTTCCGCAGCATCTTCTACTACAGGTATTTCATCAGCTGTTTTTAAAATATCTGCCAGCGATATTCCTTTAAGCAGCTGTGCTATCTGTTTTATTCGGATAAAAGGGTTGGTTGCCATCTTTACAATCGATACCAACTCTTCTTTGAATGAAAATTTATCGGCCAGTGTATAAATAAAGCTTGCCCGCAAAATGGTTTTATCCATATCAAAAATGGCCATCCGGCGGTAATGCTTTTTATTGTCCTTTGCAGCAAAATCCATCTGCGGTTCATTAGCGAAATGAATCCCCGTAATTGTTTCAAATGTATCTTCTAAAAACTGACCTGATCTTTTTAAAATAGCTTTAGTTACTTCTTTACTCATTTTGCCTAACTGGGTAATACTCTGCATCCTATTTTCTATATAGCCCAAACTCACTTCAGTTATCCTTGCACCCTTTTGATGCATGTCTATTAATATGCCAATATCCACACCATAATCATCTTCAATCATTATTTTTTCAAATAATTCTTTTTTGCCTGCAATCATCCCGCTTAAAGGTTGTTTAAAATGACTGATGGAAGGGAATAAAAAACTCAGCAAAGGTTTTGCCACCAGTTCTGTAACACGTCCGGCCTGTCTTTCAAAATAGGATTTTACAAAATCTGCTTCCTTATTAATAATTGGATCGGCCAGACGGTCAATTACATCATCAGGATAGGTAGTAATATCAGCATCCACAAAAGCGATAATATCATATGAGGCAAGCGATATCCCTTCATGCATTGAAATGCCCTTTCCTTTTTTGGTACTGCTGAAAATTTTTACCCTTTCTTTCCTGGCTTCCGCTATGGTGTCATCGGTTGATTTATCGTCTATTACAATAATCTCCCCGACACAAGCAGATTTTTTTACAATTTTTATCACTTTGCGGATAGTAGCCTGTTCATTTAGTGCTGGTATAATTACGGTTACCATAGGTAAGTGTTAAAGATTAATAAAAAGGGTTGTAATTGCTTACATGCAATCATCTTGCCAATAAAAAGAGAAGGTATTGTTTAAAGTAACGGAAGTACTTGTAAAAAAAGGAGTTAAAAAATATAAATGTTGATAATTAAAACCGGATTATGATTAATTGATATGTGTAAAAGATCCAATTAGTTAACCGGGCATTTTTCATGGTAGTTAACCAGCTCAATGGCTGTTTTTTCAAATTCATAACCGGCATATACAACACTTATTTCATCCAGCACAGCATCAATTTCTTCTACTGTTTTGAGTGTCACTAATTTGTTGCGGTATTCTTTTATGTTGGGTAACCCTTTTAAATAATTGGCATAATGACGGCGCATTTCATTTATTCCTACAACAGGGTTTTTCCATTCCACACTTCTGTGTAAATGTTTGCGGCAAACTTCTATTCTTTGTTCAATGGTTGGCGCAGGAAGATGTTCGCCAGTTCGTACAAAATGTTTTATCTCGTTAAATACCCAGGGATAACCAATGGCAGCACGCCCAATCATAATACCGTCCACACCATAACGACTTTTATATTCCAATGCTTTTTCAGGTGAATCAATATCTCCGTTACCAAATATGGGAATAGTAATGCGTGGATTATCTTTTACTTTTCCAATCAATGTCCAGTCTGCTTCTCCCTTATACATCTGTGTACGGGTTCGTCCATGAATCGCCAATGCCTTTATACCCACATCCTGTAAACGTTCTGCCACTTCTTCTATGTTGCGTGTATTATCATCCCATCCCAGTCTTGTTTTAACGGTAACAGGAAGGTTTGTTGATTTTACAACCGCTGATGTTAAGCGAATCATCAAATCAACATCTTTCAATACACCGGCACCGGCTCCTTTCAAGGCTACTTTTTTTACAGGGCATCCAAAGTTGATATCTAATAAATCCGGCTGAGTAACATCCACAATTTTTGCAGCGAGTGATAAACTTTCTTCATCACCACCAAAAATCTGTATACCGACCGGACGTTCGTAGTCGAATATGTCAAGTTTCTTACGGCTTTTAATCGCGTCTCTGATTAATCCTTCACTGCTAATAAATTCAGTATACATTAAATCGGCACCATTATCCTTGCATACAGCACGGAAAGGTGGATCGCTTACATCCTCCATAGGAGCAAGGAGCAGCGGAAAGTCAGGAAGTGATATGTTGCCAATAGTTACCATTTGTAAAATGCTCAACGGGCAATGGTTTTGTTCAAAATGCAATGCCTATTTTTGAGCCTGCAAATTTACACACATATTTGAGATTATCTATGTATCAGCAAAAACAAAACCTATCCTATCTTTCACAATTGGGCATATTGATTGGTTTGGCAGGAGCCGGTCTCCTTTTTGGAGGAATATTGAGTATTGTAATCATGCTTTCGCAATTGGGAATGACTAAGGCTACCAATGTGGAGGAGTTATTTAAACCGGAAAATGTAAATCTCATCCGCTGGTTACAAATAATCTCTACGACTTTTTTGTTTTTTATCCCTTCAGTTGTTTTTGCAAGAATTGTTTCCAAAAAGCCATTTCAATACCTTGGATATAATAAGTTTTTAAATCTGCAGCAGGCAATATTAGTGATTTTAATTATGATTGCCTGTTTACCGGTTGCAGGAGCATTGGCAGAATTGACAGAAAAAATTCCGCTATCGCCCAACCTCATAAAAAAGTTTAAAGCGGCAGAAGAAGATTATAACAAGCAAGTACAGGTTTTAACGCTGATGAAAAACAGTAAGGATTATATTTTATCCATGCTGATAATTGCATTACTTCCTGCCTTGTTTGAGGAAACTATTTTCAGGGGGGGCTTGCAGAATATTTTAACACGGTGGACAAAAATTCCTATTCTGGCTATAATTATCACCAGTATCATATTCAGCGCCGTGCATTTTTCTTTTTATGGGCTGTTGTCCCGGGCAGCATTGGGTATTGTATTGGGATTAATTTATTATTACAGCGGAAATATATGGCTTAACATACTGGCACATATGTTTAATAATGGTGCCGCTGTAACCTATATGTACCTGCAAACGGCTAAAACAGGGAAACCACCTGTAGCAGATATTGAAACCACTATGCCTTTATGGTCCGGTGCGGTTGCATTGATAATATTGGCTGGATTGATTTATGTTTTTATACGCATCAGTAAACCGTTAAAACAAAAAGCAGAAGGAGAGCCGCCACCTCCACAGGAAGACAACTGGATGCAGGATATTTAAAACGATTAACTTCAACTTTCAACCTATAGTTTAGTAAATGGCATTTAACCTCGCAACATTTAAAACAAGGGCATTAACGGCAGTAATTTTTGTAATGGTAATGCTTACCGGCTTGCTATGGAACTACTGGAGTTTTTTAGTGCTTTTTATAATCATACATTTTGGTTGCTGGTGGGAGTATATAAAGCTCGCAGAAAAAATTTATTCCACAAAAATTAATAATGTTATCAAATGGTTTTTTGCAATTTGTGGATTTACATTAATGCTTGTAATTGGGTTGAATAATACCTGGGTTGATTTCTCTGTTTCCCTGTTTTCTTTTAAGATAAGTCTTAAGTTACTTACATGGATTTTGGAGATGGTATGTTTATTTATTTTTATTACCCAAAACAAACAAATTCCTGCAAAAGCAAAACAAATGTGCTTTGCCGGTTTTATTTATATATCGTTAAGCTGGGGGTTGATGATTAATCTGTATTCAAAATATGATAGTCAGAGCTCCTTTATAAAAATCCCGGGATATATTATACCAATGATTATTATTGCCAGCATATGGGTAAATGATACAATGGCTTACCTTGTTGGTTCTTTTATTGGTAAAACGCCACTATCCAAAATTTCTCCAAAGAAAACATGGGAAGGAACTATTGGGGGAGTAGTGTTGGCAATTTTTACAGTATCATTCCTGGCTAAATGGGTCTTTGGTTCTTCGCTTTTGCAATCAGGAATCATCGCTGCTATTGCCTCCATATTTGGTGCCATCGGAGATTTATTGGAAAGTAAACTTAAAAGAATGGCTGGTGTAAAAGACAGCGGCTCACTGATGCCCGGTCACGGCGGTTTTCTAGACAGATTCGATTCACTGCTTCTTGCTGTTCCTTTTGTTTGGCTTTATGTAACCCTGGTTATGGAGTAAAGAAGAGCGTAATTAATTTTTTGCAATAGTATTTCTTTGCAGATAGAAACTGCCTTTATTTCTGCTGCCCATCATTTCCCATTCACCATCCACAAAAGTTTTTGTTTTATTCATCCTGCCTTTCATGGTGATGGTTTCCCTATTATTGTTTAAAAAATGGCAGGTAATAATAATGCCAGTATCACCAATAATTTTATAAGAACCGGCTCCTTTTATTTGTTCATTTATATTGGTTCCGGATAACTCTATTGTGTTGCGGGGAGTTAAGTATATAGATATGTCAGTTATAGTAACTGTTGTTCCGTAACTACCCCTCCAGTTACCCCAAACGCTTTTAAGGTCTTCAGGAACTTTTGAAGTTTTTGTCCCAAAAGATAGTAACCCCATAGCTGATATCATTAAGAAAAACCTCATTTTCTTTTATTCTTACAAAGAAAGAACAACGATTTCTGAAATAATAATTTCTATTACCCAACGGTGTATTATAGTCAGCGAACGGGTGTTTTTTTTAATCAAACCATTTTATAATTGGCAGAAAACAAACCAATTGTCTCGCTGCAAAGAAAAATTATACCTGTGCCAGGTAAAATCACCGGTATTTATACTACTCTTTATCTCCACTTTTTAGCCAAACTGCTTTCCTTATCTTTGACTTCCAATTTTAATAAATGACGATACATAAGGAGGGTTATCAAAGTGTAGCTATCAGTGGGTTAATATTTGTTGTTATTAACCTTATTAGCTTTTATTTTTTCAGTGGTGATATGCCTGCATGGAGCTGGGTTATATTTTTTGTAACGCTTGGACTGTTGTTATTTATCATTTCTTTTTTCAGGATACCCAACCGGCAATTAACGATTAATGAAAATCAAATCATAGCCCCTGCAGATGGGAAAGTAGTAGTGATTGAAGAAATAACAGACGAAGAATATTTTAAAACTAAAAGAATACAGGTTTCCGTATTTATGAGCCCAGCCAATGTGCATGTAAACAGAGCATCTGTTGCCGGGGAGGTATTATACAGCCAATATCATAAAGGGAAATACCTGGTAGCATGGAATCCCAAATCTTCAACCGAAAACGAAAGGCACAGTGTAGTTATCCGCAGCAGCAAAGGAGAAATATTAATTAAGCAGATTGCCGGTGCTTTGGCAAAGCGGATTGTGAATTATTTACAAGTTGGAAGGAAGGTAGCCCAAGGGGAAGAAATGGGCTTTATTAAATTTGGTTCAAGGGTAGATGTCTTGCTGCCGACAGATGCTAAAGTGAACGTTAAGTTAAATGAGAAAGTAAAAGGCGGTGTTACTGTACTGGCGACATTTGACTGATGCAATTTTTATTATTTTTGAAACACATAAAATTGTTTGATATGAAAAAATTATTTATGCTGGCTACAGTGGCCCTTTTGTTCAGCGGTGTTGCTTTTGCACATGGCGGTAAAAAATGTGGTAAAAAAGAATGCAAAAAAGAAGGTAAATCCTGCTGTAAAAAAAGTAGCGACAAAAAAAGCTGATAAATATTATTAGCCTATGAAACTTCCTCCGCTGTAACGGGGGATTTTTTATTTACAGAATACTCTCCAGTTCTTTTAAATGATAAATTGTGTAAGTGGCCTTTGAATCTTTTTCATCGTTTACATGATTGACATATATACTGTCCATGCCGGTATTAATAGCCCCAAGAATATCTGCTTCCTCATTATCGCCAATCATAATGCTTTCACTTAATGAAGCGCCTGCCTTCCGCATGGCATATTCAAAAATTTCTTTTTGAGGCTTTACATAATTACATCCTTCGGAAGTGATAATTTCCCTGAAATAAGAACTTAAGCCAGAGTTGTGCAATTTATGATACTGCACTTCTTCAAACCCATTGGAAATAATATGAAGCACATATTTTTT
>JBLMVP010000429.1:0-4132 GCA_050256755.1 Sphingobacteriales bacterium
AGTGATTACCTGCAGCCTGAAATTATCAGTTGTTGGATTAGGCATGACAGCTGCATCAAATATTTGAGAGTGGAAGCCGTCTTTTACCTCAACGGTTGTTGTAGCATTTGGACTTACTGAAGATGGACTGGCCATATGTTTTAACTTCAGCCATTTGGTGAGCACAAGACTTGTACCGCCGGCAGTAACAGCTGCTTTATCACAACCTGTTCCGCTAACAGGTCCGTCATTACAAACCCACCAGTTATTGTCAGCATTCACCTGTCCCTGCGTAGTTGTAACTATCGAAAGTCCATCGGGAGCTATATTTGATGTATGATTTACTATACGGTTATATTGAACCTGTGCAATATTGCCAACATCAAACCCATTATTTATTTCAATAGCACCACCACGGCCGGAAACACCATTGGCCATATTGCCTGTGAAAGTATTTCTTAAAACAGAAGCACTGAATGTTACACCTAAAACTATCCTTCCCTGGGAGGATATATGCAATGCACCATCGCTCCCTCCTGTTGTTGAAACCACATTATTAGTAAAAATAGAATTGATAATGCTTACCGATCCTTTTCCTGCACTGGCAACGTTTTCAAGAAAACAACTTACTGCACCTCCAACACCCGAAGCATTCGTGTTACCGGTAAACGTACAGTTGTCGATTATAAGTGAGCCACCACCATTATACCGCACTACGCCACCGCTGGCAGCTCCACGTCCGGCACCTATAAAGTTCTTAACAGGCAAAATATTCTATCCCCGTATCCGTTATAAAAACATCTCCTAAAATCGTGATATTGAAAAAAACACCGATTCTGTTACTGGTATTATATTTATTTGCTACTCTTTTTTCAAATGCCCAAATGATTACCGGTGTTTGGAGAGGAAAAATTTCCGGTAATAGTGGCATTTTAAAATCCTCTTATAAGCTCGAATTAAAGCTGGTGCAAAATGGTGATAGCCTTACCGGCACATCTTATTACTACGCTTCCCCTGCTAATTATTATCGTTTTAAAGTAAGAGGATATTTTAATTCAGAAAACAATACCGTTGTTTGGTGGGATGATGAAATGATTGAATATTCCAGCAACAACCGCTTATTTACTCCCAATAATGACGCTATGGTTGCGGAAGCAGATTTTAATTGCCCCGGGGGAGGCGTAATGATGCTGGATGGAAATTCAAAAAAGAAAGATGATGATAATGCCAAAGAATTTTCACTGCACCTTGATAAAGTAGATGAACCGGGTTTTAAAGATGAATGGGATTGGGTAATTGAAAATTATACACTCGGCGCCAACAACCCATCTGTAATTGACAGTGTAAACAGCATTTTTTCTTCTCATCCTGCTGAAGAACCAAAAGATGAAACGGTTATTGTACCTCCTGTTAAAGAAACCAAAACAATTGCAAAAAGAGCGCCTGTCGAAATAAAGAAACAGGATGCAGTAAAAAAAGAACCGAAGAAAGAAATTCCCCGAGTTATTCCTGATACAAAAAGAGATACTGTACCTGTTCTTACTATTGAGGAAAAATTCCAAACAAGGCAAAAGAAACTGGTTACTGAAATTCCGCTGGCAGGAGACTCTATTGAATTACGTTTTTATGATAACGCAGAAATTGATGGTGATTCTATTTCACTTTTTCTGAATGGCAAACTCATATTCAGCCATATCCTTTTAGCAGCCGAAGCTTACATTATAAAAATTCCTGTCACTGAATTAACTGAACAATCAGAATTAACGATGGTGGCAGAAAACCTTGGCCGCATACCACCCAATACTTCTTTAATGATTGCTTATGTGGAGGGGAAAAGGTATGAAGCCATGATGGAAAGCACCAACAACAGCAGTGCGATGATTCGTTTCACTAAAAAACTTTCGCCGTAATTAATCTTCCGCAGTAACGGTATAACGCTTTACTCCCCTAACTCCCAGCTCTTCATCCACCACATAAACCATTTTGTAATCCATGAATTTTCCTGCTTCATCTAAAAAACCTACCAATACTGTTTTATCATAAAATCCTTTTTTTAATTCCGGCCTTGGTAAATAACCCAGGTTGGGATAGCGGATTTTTTGTTCGTATTCAATAGCTTTATAATTAGTTTTTAATAAATAAGTAAAAGTGGAATCTGTTTCGAACAACTGTACTTTAAAACTCCATTCATTTAGTTTGTCAGGAATTTTTTCTGAATATTCCCTTACAGGGGTACTGCTTATCTTTTCTCTTTTTAGCGAAATGCCCGTTTTTTTGTTGGCTGAATTACAGGAGGCCAATAATAACACCGCAAAAAATATCAGTAATTTATTTTTCATAGATTCAAAATTAATGGCAATATTATCTTTTATAATTTAACCGTTGCCAGCACTGAAAAATGATCAGATGCAAAACGGCCTTTCCATGTTTGAGAAAGAGATGCATGTTTCAAAACTTTCCATGGGCCCTTAATAAAAACATAATCAATAGGATCGTCATTCACTTCCCTGTTACCAAAACCATTAAATGTTCCGGTTGGACCGTAATGCGGGGTTAAAGAAATTTCTTTGCTGTCTGTTAAATGCAGCGGGTTACTTTTATCTGTAATTACTTGTATAGGTTCATCTGACGGATGCGAGTTATAATCACCCGTAATGATAGCAGGGGCATTACCGGCTATTGCTTTTATTTTTTGAAGCAGCAATAAAGCGCTTTGTTTTCTTGCTTCCTTGCCCAAATGATCAAAATGGGTATTAAATGCGAAGAAAATTTTTTTTGTAAGCTTGTCTTTAAATTTTGCCCAGGTAACTATTCTTGTAATTGCTGCATCCCAACTTTTGCTGCCGGGTACTGTTGGGGTTAAAGACAACCAGAATGTTTGTGTTTGCAATACCTGTAATCTGGTTGTATCATAAAAAATTGCGGAATACTCTCCTTTTTCTTTTCCATCTTCTCTGCCCACTCCCACATACTTATACTTTGGTAACCGTTGCTGCAAGTCAACCATCTGTTCATGCAGTGCTTCCTGTACGCCCAAAATGTTTGCTTCATAAAACAATACCTGTGAAGCCAGTTTATCTTTCCGGTAAGGCCAGGCATTTAAACTGTCTGATGCTGCATTCAGACGAATATTATACGTCATTACCTGCAAAGGATGCTGTGCTTTTACTGACAACAGCATAAAAAATGAAAGACCAATCAGGTAATATTTTTTCATGACGAATTTTTTAAATCACCACATTCACCATCTTCCCTTTTACAAAAATAATTTTCTTGGGAGCTTTTCCTTCCAGCCATTTTTTTACCACATCATTTGTTAAAACAATTTGCTCCACTTCCGGTTGTAATGCATCTAACGCAATAGTAATATTTGTTCTTACCCTTCCATTAATACTGATGGGATATTCCTTGGCCGATTCCACCAGGTATTTTGTTTCAATAGTGGGGTAAGCCGCATCTAAAATAGTTCCGGAGTTACCCAGCAAACTCCATAATTCTTCAGCAATATGCGGTGCATAAGGCGTTAAAGCAATCAGCATTTTTTCCAGCACTTCTTTTTTATGACATTTTAAATCGCTGAGGTCGTTCACCAAAATCATAAATGCACTTACACCAGTATTAAAAGAAAAACGTTCGGTATCTTCTTCAACCTTTTTTAATCCTTTGTATAAAGCTTTCCATTCTGCATCGATTGCTTTTTCCTCATTCCATACAGCCTCCCCCTGGCCCCCTCCTACAGAGGGGGAAGAAGATTCTTTATAAAATAAACGCCAGAGTTTTCTAAGAAAGCGGTGAACACCTTCAATACCTTTGGTATCCCATGGTTTGCTCATTTCAACAGGGCCAAGGAACATTTCGTACATGCGGAAAGTATCAGCACCATACGTGTTTACTAAATCATCCGGGTTAACTGTGTTAAATTTTGATTTACTCATCTTCTTCACCTCAGTGCCACAGATGTATTTTCCATCTTCTAAAATATATGCTGCATCAGCATATTCACCATTCCTCCATTTCTTGAAAGCCTCAATATCTAATTCAACTCCATCAACGATGTTTACATCAACATGCAATGAGTCTACTTTATATACATAACCTTTGATCTTAGCTCCATTTTCACCATAACGTCAAATGAATATGTCTTCAATAATCC
>JBLMVP010000430.1:0-9525 GCA_050256755.1 Sphingobacteriales bacterium
TATAAAATAAAGACTGGTAATTGCCGGTTTTTAATTAACAAGTTCTTCTAGTTTTTTTTCATCAAGAATAATAATACTCCCATCTTTTATATCAAGTAGTTTTTCACTGCGAAAATCACTAAGTGTGCGTATGAGAGACTCAGTTGCTGTTCCTGCGATAGTTGCCAGGCTTTCCCTGCTTATATCAATTACAAGTTTTCCTTCTTTTGTCTGCTGGTATTTTTTATGCAATAGCAAAATGGCATCTGCTACTTTTTTGCGCAGTGAATTATATGCCAGGCCTAATAACTGATTTTCTTTTATTGAAATATTTTTAGCCAGTAACTGTATAAATTTTTTTGCTATTTCAGGATTCTTATTAATTAATTCATCAAAATCTTCTTTTGGTATTACTGCCAGTTCTGTTTCTTCCAGTGCTTCAGCGGTATCCTTATAAACTGTTCCTTCCAGCAGGGCAACATAACCAAGAAAATCACCCACACTATAAAGGTCCGTTACCAATTCTTTACCATCATCGTTGGTTTTGTACACTTTTACCTTCCCTTTCAAAACATAATAAAGCCTGTTAGGATGATTCCCTTCAGAATAGATTGTTTGTTTCTTTTTATACTTATTAATGTTACGCCCTTCAGTAAAGGACTGAAGGATATTTTTCCCAGACGTCGTCTGTAATAATTGCTGTAGTCCATCCAGGCCGGGGTGTAACTCCTGTCTCAGCGATTCAATTTTTTTTAAGCGGCTGTCAACAGCATTCAGTAATTCGGTACCGGTAAAAGGTTTTACAATATAATCGTCCGCACCAAGTTCCATTCCTTTTCTAAAATCACTCCGTTCCGATTTGGCGGTTAAAAAAATAAAAGGAGTGTTTTTTATTGATTCATTTTTATGCACAGCATGCAAAACACCGTAGCCATCAAGCACCGGCATCATTATATCGCATATAATTAAATCAGGGCAATGCTCAATAGCTTTTTCAACACCAATTTTCCCATTCTGTGCTTCTATCACTCTATAATTAGAAAGCTCCAGTATTTCCGCAGTGTTATTGCGGATTTCTTCATTGTCTTCAATCAGTAATATCTTTTTCATGCAGCCCTGTTTTATTAGTGAAGGTTATTACAAATTCAGTACCTTTTTCCAGTTCGCTTTTGCATTCCACAGTTCCATTCATTAATTCAGCATATTTGGAAACAATATGCAGTCCAAGCCCTGTGCCCTGTATATTACCGGCGTTGGCGCCACGGAAAAATCGTTCCAACAAATGTTTCTGGTCGTCTTTTGAAATGCCCATTCCGTAGTCTTTGACAGAAAGTAAAACTTTTGTATTGCGGCTGATAGTTTTTATTTCAATAGGGCTGTTTTCAGGTGAAAACTTGCTGGCATTTGAAACTAAATTCATCACAATATGTTTTAGTAACGATGTGTCCATGATTACTTCTTCGCTGCCTTCATGTTTGTAATGAATTTTTTGATGTTGCTTCAAAGTGCTTTTTAATTCCCCGGAAAGGGTTATCATCAATTCCTTTAGATTAAACCGGGTTGGTCTAACCTGTATTTTTCCTTCTTCAATTCTACCTACACTCAAAAAATCATTTAGTGTATCTGTAAGCATATTTACAGAAGTAACAATTCGTTGCAGGTGTTTTTCTCTTTTTGCCTGGTCTTCGGTGGTTTTATATTTGTCAATTAAATATGTTGATGAAAGCACTGTGCTGAGGGGTGTTCGAAATTCATGCGAAGCCATTGAAACAAATCTTGACTTTAATTCACTGAGTTCCTTTTCCTTTTTCAGTGCCTCTCTTAAATCATCTTCCGCTTTCTTTAATTCAGAAATATTCCGGGTAATAACCCCGGCATTATTTACAGACCCATCTGCTTCAACCAGTGGAAACATATCCATGACATAAATATTACCATCAACCAGGTAGGGTATTTCAAAATCTGTAATTCTTTTTTTATTTTTAAATACATCACCCAGCATGTTAAAAAGTAATTGTCTTTCTGATTCGGGTAAAATTGGAAAGGCTCTTTTACCGATCAATTGTACCGGATCTACTTTTAACTGTTTGTGAATTTCACCACCGGTAAAAACATAGTTATAGTTCTTATCTATGATACTGATAGTTCCATCCGGGTAATTTCGCAGTAACTGAAGAAACAATTCCTTTACTTTTATTAATTCCTGCTCCGTTTTAATTCGTTCAGAAATATCAAATACCACACCCATGTAGCCGGTGATAATCCCATTCCTGTCGTGTATGGCGGTAATGGTTAGGGAAGCAGGAAAAGTAGTTCCATCTTTTCTTATGTGTGTAAAATAAAGTTCTTTCTTGGTGACTCTCCCCGAAGTTTCTATTATCACAGCAAAATCATTGGAAACTTTAATTCCAAATTTACCAAATAATTCCTTTCTTTTCCTTTCTATTTCAGCTTTGTCGTGAAATATCAACGGAGTTTTTTTATTTACAACTTCTGATTCAGCATACCCCAAATTACGGGATGCTTCGGGGTTAAAAAATTTTATGATACCATTTTTATCCGTTACAATAATCATGGCTCCCGCATTATCAACTATAGCTTTCTGAAAAGAAACAGCTTTTTCAAGCGTATCGTTTGTTTTCTCCAGTGTCCAGAGAGCTTTTTTTAAATCCACATTACGCTGTTTCACTTTTGTTTCCAGTTCGTCTGCCAGTTTAATGATTTCTGTTTCAGCTTTTTTCCGGACAGAAATATTATTGATATAAGCAATTACATATTTTCCTTCCTTATTTTGATAATTACTCAGACTTATCTCGACTGGAAATTCTGTTCCATTTTTTTTAACGGCAAACAAATCCTTCCCCGCTCCCAAATGCCTGGTTTTAGGTTTTTCTGCATATGCATCGTGATAGTGACGGTGTTTTTTATAAAAGCGGGAAGGGATTAACTTTTCAACCCTTTTTCCAATTAACTCTGTTTTTGTATACCCAAATAATTTTAATGCAGCCGGATTGACAGCCGCAATTTTTCCATGAATGTCTGTAATGAGGATACCTGCTTTCGCAAAACGAAAAATTGCTTCAAAATAATTGAGGTTTTGTTTTTTGGATAAAACAGCCTTTGTCATTGGTGATTAATAATTTATCTTCCTTTGCGGAACACCAATTTAGCACATGGAGTTTTTTTTATGGCTGATTCGTATCAGTTTAAGACCTGACAATGCACAAAGCATTTGAAGAGAATACTCTAAGTAGTAACAGAACTCTCTGAAGTTTAGGCTTTAGTAAGCAAAGGCTAAAACAAAAAGAAGATATACGGAATTGTTAAAAAATGCCGGATGATAAAGATACCAGGCAGTTATCACTAAAAATTGATAAAACGTTATTCTGCCACCTCTCTATTTTTCAAAGGATTTATTATAAAACAATTTCCTTACCTGATAAACTTTCTTTAATAAACGCTTTCAGCTCCTTTGGCATTACATTCATAATATCATCCATTTCACCTTCTGAAACAAAATAATTCAGGGCTTTAAATACAACTGCAACAGCAAGCCCGGCCCTGGTATCATTCCCAAAATCATATCCAGCCAATCCCCCGTCTTCCTTTCTTACTTCGTTCAGAAATTCATTTATATGGCTGATGCGGTTAAAATCCTTATCAAATCTCCATCCATCCACATACACGCCTTTTAGTACCATAGGCAACTGTGCCAGTAATTGGAATGATTCCTCATGACTCAGCCGGTTGCGTAAGGCATGCAACACTGCACGTATAATCCTGCCTGCCTTATCTTGCGGAACCTTCAAGTCGTCAGCCACCAGTTTCACAAACTCATGCCCTTTGGCTGCGTATTTTTCAAAATCGAGTGACATAGCATTTTATTTTTTAGTTTTTGGAGAAGCTGAATGTTCAATTTCAAAACTCAATTTGGCATTTATGCGGTATTCAACAATCTTATTATTGTTTACTACTGCACTGTGGTCCTGGATATATACTGAACGTATATTTTTCAATGTATGAGATGCTTCGTTCACCGCTTGTTGTGCAGCATCTTCCCAGCTTTTTGTGGAACTGGCCATCAATTCCAGCACTTTTACTACTGACATATAAATAATTTTTTAATTTTTAATTAACTATGAAAAGATAGCTTATGGTGTAGCTCATGTTAATGATGACCCTCATTGTTTTTTGTGATAGTGGTCAGAAGTTCCCCGGCAGTATTTTATTTATAAAGTAGTTTGTCTAATCAGCCAGAATAATATTTGAAATTGAAAAGCTTGATTTTGGCTGTATTATAATTTGTTGATTCATTTCCAGTTGTACCAAAGATTAATTTCCCTGGCCATTCTGTATTAATGCATATAGTTTATCAACATCCTCCTTTTTGCATAACTCAGTTCCGGGATTCATTGTTGCTGCGGTGCCACAGGCTACACCATATTGTACAGCGTCTACCAGATTTTTGCCCTGCGACAGATAAAAAATAATACCCGCCACCATACTGTCACCGGCGCCAACAGTACTTTTTCTTATTACAGGAGGAGGAGTAATTATTTTATTAATATCTTTTGTTACCAGCATAGCACCCGCTTCGCCCATTGAAACTACCATCACTTCACATTTTCCTTTTGCAATAATTCCTTCTGCAGTATTTTTTACTTCATTTGGCTCTAATTCTTTTTTACCAGCCAGCGTACTCAATTCGCCAAGATTTGGTTTGAGCAAATAAACTCCTTCATCCGCTGCCTGTTTTAAGGCTTCGCCAGAGGTGTCAACAATAAATTTTGAATTTTTGGTTTTCGCAATCCTTGCCAGCTGTGCATAGATGTTCAGCGGAACTCCGGGTGGCAGACTGCCGCTGGCAACAATAAATTCAACATCCTTTAAATCTTCTATTACTTTTAAACATTGCTGCCATTCATTTTCTTTTAATTCTGTTCCCGGCATGCCAAAACGATATTGATTATTGGCTGATTCATCAAGTACAATAATATTTTCTCTTGTTTCATTTTCTGTTTCAATAATTACAGAAGTTATATTTTCTTTTTCCAGTAAATGATTAAAAAATTTCCCTGTATATCCACCGGAGGGAAATACAGCAATGGCTTCCCCGCCGAGTTTTTTGATAGCTCTTGCCACATTGATACCACCACCACCGGGTTCCAGTTTTGGGGCAGAGCATTTTAGTTTCTTTTCCGGGATTAAAGACGGTACTGATGTGCTTTTATCAATACAGGGACTAAAAGTAATAGTGATGATTTTTGACATAAAATAATTTATTCATACCGCAATGCTTCTATCGGATCAAGTCTTGATGCTTTCAAGGCCGGGTAATAACCAAAAAACACACCGGTAACAAAACAAACCAGGAATGAAAGGATAACAGAAGATTGTGTTACTAAGGTAGGCCATTGCAGGAGAATTGCTACCAGCCTTGTGGCAGTAATGCCCATTGCCACACCAATCAATCCGCCGGTAATACTTATCATAATGGCTTCAATTAAGAACTGCATAAGAATATCAATTCCTCTTGCACCTATGGACATTCTTAACCCTATTTCTTTGGTACGTTCTGTAACAGATACATACATAATATTCATTATGCCAATGCCACCAACTACAAGAGATATGCCTGCAATAACAGCAAGTAATACAGTTAATATTTGGCTGGTTGAAGTAAATGTGCTGATTAATTCAGCCTGCGTTCTTACAGTAAAATCATCATCGGTTCCTTTCTGTAGTTTATGGCTTGTTCTTAATACCTGTTGTACTTCGGCAGCAGCTTTATCTGTTGAACTTTCGTCAATAGCCGATGCAAAAATTGTTTGGTAATAAGTGGTGGCAGATATTCGCTTCTGTACAGTGGTTACAGGAGTCAGTATCACGTCGTCCTGGTCCTGTCCGAAAGTATTTTCGCCTTTTTTACTCAGTACACCAATTATTTTAAAGGGGATGTTTTTAAAACGAATGTTTTTGCCTAAAACATCCTCTCCATTTGGGAAAAGATTACTTATTACAGTCTGTCCAACCAGGCAAACTTTAGCAGCTGTTTTTACATCCTGGTTGGTAAAAGCAACTCCATCCTGTAAAGGCCAGCTGCGGATAGATAAATATTCCGGGTACACACCCTGCATACTGGTGGGCCAGTTATAGGGTCCATTTATCACCTGCCCCCTTGAAGTTACCGAAGGCGAAACAGCATTAATATATTCCGGTTGTTTTAGCAAAGCGATGATATCATCTTCTGTAAGTGCCTGTACATTGGCCACATCCAGTCTTGCTCCTCCCATTACATTACTGCTGGGTCTTATCGTAATCATATTACTGCCCATACCCGTAATCTGGCTTTGGATACTTTGTTTTGAGCCCTGCCCAATAGCAATCATGGAAATAACCGCAGCTACACCAATGATAATACCCAGCATAGTGAGAAACGCTCTCATTTTATTGCGTTTAATTGCTTTCCATGCTATGCGAAAAAGGTTAATTAATTTCATGTTGTTGCTGTTGACAGTTCTGTAATTACGGGCAGGCTTTGCAAAGCTTCTTTTGCATTGCGTACATTATTATTGATGTTATCATTTATGATTCTGCCATCTCTCAATGTAATGGTACGTTTACTGAAAGCAGCAATATCCGGTTCATGCGTTATAAAGACAATTGTTTTTCCACGAATCCCGTTAAGTTCCTGTATCAGCATCATGATCCCATAAGAAGTTCTTGTATCAAGATTACCGGTGGCTTCATCTGCCAGTATCATTACAGGATCATTTACGAGTGCCCTTGCTATAGCTACTCTTTGCTGTTGCCCGCCAGATAATTGACTTGGCAGATAATGAATGCGATCTGTGAGATTAACGGCTTCCAGCGCATTCATGGCTTTTTCCCTGCGTTGTTTTGCAGAAATCCCCGGATTGTATAACAACGGCAGTTCAACATTTTCAATGGTTGATGTTCTTGGTAATAAATTGTACGATTGGAAAATAAAACCCAGTTTTTTATTCCGAAGTTTTGCCAGTTCTGTTTTTGAAAGCTTGCTTACATTAGTTGCGTCAAGAAAATATTCTCCTTCTGTCGGTTTATCAAGACACCCTAATATATTCAGTAAAGTTGTTTTGCCCGAACCACTGCTACCCATTACAGTAATAAATTCACCTGAATTGATAACGAAACTGACGCCGTTTAGTGCTTTAACCGTTTCATCACCCATTTTGAATTCACGTTTCAGGTTCTTTATATCTACAATTACTGAACTCATTATCTGTTATTTCTTTTTTCTTTAATTTCTTGAACTGCCTGTTGTCCTTCGCCTCATTTGCGGCATAAAAGGACTACGCTGAGCGTTATTAGTTCTATTATTATTTGTTCCGGTTATAATATTTGTTACAACTTCTTCATCCGGTGATAAGCCTTTGATCACTTTTACGTAAGAATCATCATTGAGACCCGTTATAATTTTCTTCTCCATCAACGTGTCACCAATCTTCACCCATACATAGGATCTCCGGATTTCTTTGTTTTCACGATCTGTCCTATTTACTGTATCCCTCAGAGGAGCAACTTTTTCTTTCACTTTTTTACCTGTCGCTGTTGTATCTCTCTGTGCTCTTTTAATTTTGTAGCCTTTTAATAAAGCGGTATCAGGTTTATAGTTCAAAGCCCTTGAGGGAATAAGTAAGGCATTAGTATCTTCCTGCAAATAAATATTAATACTTGCCGTCATGCCCGGTTTCAGTTTCATGGCTTTGTTTTCAACATTTATCAAAGTTGCATACGTAACTACATTGGCGGATACGGAGGGGCGAAGTAATATTTCCTGTACCCCTCCATCAAAAACGTCATCGGGGTATGCATCAACTGTAAAACTTACATTTTGCCCGGACCTTACCCCTCCAATATCGGCTTCATCCACAGCAGCACGGACCTGCATTTTTGTTAGATCTTTTGCAATAACAAATAAAGTAGGAGCATTAAAACTGGAAGCAATGGTTTGGCCTGCACTTACATTCCTATAAAGGACTACCCCATTTATGGGTGAATAAATATCAGTATAAGTGAGATTTTTTTCTGCCAGTTTTAATTGTGCAGATGCATTAGCAACGGCAGCTTTAGCACTGTTATATTGATTTAAAGCAACCTGGTAATCTGCTTTACTGATAGCCCCGAGATTATATAATTGATTTTGTCTTTCGAAATTACTTTGCTGGTATTCAAGGTTGCTTTTTGCATTAGCAAGGTTTGCTTTTGATTGCTCTGTTTGTGCAGTTATAATAGAAGGATCAACTTTTGCAAGTAATTGTCCCTGTTTAACCACATCATTAAAATCAACGTAAACATTTTTTACAACACCGGAAACTTGTGCTCCTACAGAAACTGTATCTACGGGTTGGATGGTTCCGGTAGCTGTTACCGTTTTTGCGATATATCCATATTGCGGTTTAGCAGTAACAAAAGTTACGGACTGTGTTTTATTAGGTGATCTGAAATAAAAAAAATATGCTGCTGCTGCAACAACCAACACAGAGAGAAATATGACAGTTTTCTTTTTCATTTTAATTATTTTATAACGACACTGGGTTGCCCAGGTAGAATTCATATATTTTTTGCTGTAATACAGCCGTATACTTCGCCTGGGTAAATGCCTGTACTGCCTGTACATATTGATTTCGTTGCTGTAGCAGATCATATGTGTTGATAGCTCCCAATTTGAATTGTTCATTGACGATTCTATAACTTTCTGCAGCAGCCAGCAATTGCTGATTTGCTGCGTCATAAGCCTGTTGGGCATTTACGGCGTTGAGATAAGCCTGTTCTACTGCCTGGGATAAAACCAATTGGTTGTTTTGTAAATTGAGATAAGCCTGCCTGTATATTATATTGGCCTTTTCAAGATTGGTTTTATTTAGCCAGTTCGAAAAAATTGGGATAGATAATGTTACACCAAGACGTTGATAAAAATTATTGCCCGTTTGTTTGAAGTATCCTGTTTTTGAGTAGGTTGAATTTGTGATGACTTCACTATAGCCTGTTCCCAACGCTCCATTTGCTGTGAGTACGGGTTTGAATCCGGCTTTAGCTTTAGCAATATCCAATACCGCAATATCAATCCCCAGTTTCCCGATTTTAATTTCCGGAAAATTTTGCAACGCAGTTTGTTGCACATTTTGAAGAGAGGGCAACAATGCAGCAGCTTCTACAGAAGCTGGTATTATTATATCGAATAATGTATCAGTGGGTAACTGAAGAATTTGTTTTAATACAAGTATATTCTGCCGGATGGCATTTTGTATTTGTATCATCAAATATTTATCACTGGCCAATTGTGCCTGCAACTGCAATAAATCTTTTTTGGCAATGCTTCCGGCATTATAAAAAACTTGTCCCTCTTGTACCCTGGCTTCTGATGTGTTGACAAGGTCGATAATATATTTCTGGTTTTCTTTCGACAATAAAATATCCAGGTAAGCTTGAGTAATAACTAAAGTAATATTGTTAAGAGATTCCTGTACAGAAAGTTCAGCAGACTGTGTAAGCAATTCTCTC
>JBLMVP010000431.1:0-15958 GCA_050256755.1 Sphingobacteriales bacterium
GCAGTCAATATTGCATCCAATACTTTTAATATAACGCAGAACATTGATATTGGTCAATGCTTTGCAGGCATAAAAAAAACGGGCATTGATACCACTGAAAGCAGCTGTTAATTTTTCGTACTGCGATTTTATTTTTTCAGCATGATATACATAAACAGGCGTACCAAATTCATTGGCGATATCAATTAATTGCTGACGGGATAGTTTAGGCTCTGACATATTTTAATTAACAGCGAATATACTGTATGAATTTTTAAAGCTTTTATAGAAAATAATTCTGACTAACTATTACTTGTTTTTCTAAATAAAAAGGGATGAGTTGTTTACTCATCCCTTTTATTTAATAAATAGTTCGAACTTACACTTCATTGTTTGGTTCATCGTTATCCGGTAAGCCATCATTATTGTCTTCTTCTTCTTCTATCAAATCTCCATTTTCATCTACCAATAATAATTTTTCCTCTATTTCAGTTTGTTCTTCTGTGATAGTTACCTGCTCTTCCTGTTCCATCTCCTCCGATGCTTCATAATTTTCATTCACTTGTGTAGGCATGATGATTTCATCAGGAATAATTTCTTTCAGTTTTGGTAAATCTTCTACTGAATTAATTCCAAAATAATCCATAAACGTACGTGAAGTGGAATATACTAATGGATGTCCTGGTAATTTTTCATTACGCCCTGAAATCACTATCAACTCTTTCTCCAATAATTTTTGAACAGCATAATCACAATTCACTCCCCGTATAGCTTCCATTTCACCTTTAGTAATTGGCTGCTTGTAAGCAATAATGGCTAAGGTCTCTAATGTAGCTGTGCTGAGACGCTTTAAAAATTTATCACCGTTAATTTGCGCAACGGTTTTATAAAATTCTTTTTTAGTAAGAAACTGCCAACCCCCACCACTTGCTTTAACTTCAAAAGGATAAAATTCTGCATTGTATTTTTCCCTGATGCCTTCAATGGCCGCTTCTACCTGGTCTAAGGTTGCCCTGTCTTCAATAAAACCCTGGGAGTTGTTTACTAATTCAACCAGTTCCAAACTGCTCAATGGCCTTTCGCTGGCAAAAATTAATGCTTCGATATGCGGAATGATGATAGATAAATCCATGTTTGTTGTTTCTGGTAGCTGATTTATTGTTTATGGTTCTGCAAAATAACAACTAACCACAAACCCAAACCATAAACTTATTAACCTTGTAATGCAGCCGCACCACTTACAATTTCAGTCAATTCTGTTGTAATAGCAGCCTGTCTTGCACGGTTGTAAGAAATCTTCAATGAACGCAGTAATTCGTTGGCATTTTCTGAAGCCTTATCCATGGCAGTCATACGGGCACCGTGTTCAGATGCATTGGCATCCAGCACTGCTTTATATAATTGGGTATTGAGAATTTTAGGCATTAACTCGGCAATTAATATTTCTTTGTCCGGTTCAAAAATGAAATCTGATTTCTTATTGTCTTCTTTATTTTCCACTTTAGCGATTGGGAGGAAACGTTCAACAGCAAAACGCTGAGTGGCGGCATTTTTAAATTCGCTGTACACCAGTTCTACTACATCAAACTCTTTATTCAAAAATGCCTGCATAGCTGCCCTTGCGGCTGCCTGTACATTTTCAAAATTCAGGTTGATGAAAATATCTTTATGAGCCGTATCAACCTGAAATTTCAATCGCACAAAATTTTCCCAGGCTTTTTTGCCAATTGGCCAGATAGTGATATTCCCTTTCTTTAATTGTTGATTATACTTTTCATTAATGCAGGCACGGGCTGCTTTAACAACGTTGGTATTATAAGCCCCGCACAATCCACGGTCAGAAGTAATAACGATGAACAGCACTTTTTCAACAGGTCTTTCCGCAGCCAGGTTTAAAACACCCAAATCGCCGCCATTGGTATTGCTCACAATATTGCCAAGCATTTGTTGTAATTTCTGAGCGTAAGGACGCATTTGAATAATGGCATCCTGTGCCCGGCGAAGCTTGGCAGCACTCACCATTTTCATGGCCTTGGTAATTTGCTGGGTACTTTGAACTGACTTAATCCTGTTACGAACCTCTTTTAATGCACCTGACATAGTGTTTCGTTTATGGTTTAATAGTTTAATGGTTAGCGGGTTGGAAAAACCTTAACCCTCATAAAACCTTAAACTTTTGAAACCTTTTTTAATGGCCGCAAAGGTACTGGAAACAGGATGAAATTTGAGCGGTGGATACAAAAAATATCAACAGGAGGAAAGTAAAAGAAAAAGCCCCATTCTCTTTCATAGGATGGGGCTGGATTTGTGCTTTTCAGGTATTGGATAATAGAAAAAGTATTTTACAACTTTGTTTTGGATATTTCAATTTCAATTGGACTTCCGGATTTTAAAAAGAATAACTGGATTTTTATTTACCATCTCTGGCACTTCAAAAGTGAAGAAAAATTGTTTACCTATCTAACCAGATAAGGTTAGAATATGCTCGACAAAGTCTTAATACATCTGATTTTCAGCTAAATAGAATTTTTACGTAGCTGAATTACGATTAATGCCGGTAATTACTGTGAGCAATTATTTAGGCACGTATTTCTAGTGGATTGATTTTGCATTCGCTTGGCAGGTACCCAAATTCTTTTCTGAATGATGCGGAGAAATTGCTGAGATTGGAATAGCCCAGCATTATGCCAATTTCAGAAATTTTATGCTTACCAGATATGAGCATTTGTCTTGCCTGGTGCATGCGATTTTTCTGGTAATATTCATATAGCCCCATTTTAAAAACCTGCTTAAACAGTTTCTTTAATTTGGTTTCACTCATTAAAGCAAGTTTCGCCAGTTCTTCTATTGAGGGAAACACACTAAGGTAATTATTGGTTAACCTGCTTTCAACCTGTGTAAGTTTTTTTAAGTCCTCTTCTGAAATGAAAACAGGAATGTCTCTACTCGAACGGGTTAACACTGCGTTTAAAAAATATTCCAGCATGCGGAGTGCACGGCTTTGCAAAAACAAATTATTTAAAGGCAGGCGCAAATCTTCTCTTGCCATTGTTTCCAGTATACTCTTGTGTTTGGCTGATAATACTTCTTTATTATAATTACTTAAACCACCGGAAGCATATTCTTCCAGTTTTTTCCTGCCAACAGCGTCAACATTATCATTCAGCCACTCTTCTTCCATGTAAATAGCGAGTGATTTTACCTGAGTTCCTTTTTTAAATTCCAGCGTATGATCAATACGGCTGGAAATAAGAAAAGCTGTTTCAAAATTCCCTTCTCTGTTCTCCTTTTTTGTATCTCCCACATTAAAAGCATATTTATCACTTATTTCCAGTTTGCGGAAATAAAGCAGGTAGCCATTCTTACCATTGTCTTTTACCTGTAAATGTGCATCTGTATTAAAGTGAAAATTACCCAGCCCGAAAGATAATCCGGGTTGTATCGTCATCGCTTTTACATGACCATTGCCAACCTGTTGTGGCAATATTAGCGTACTATTTTTAGGACTTTGACCAAGAAAAACGGCTGCAGCTTCTAACCATTTATCAAAAGCTATCTGCTGATACGGAAATATCAATGTATTCATCATATACCAAATACTTTTCGATTGAAACGATCAAATAATGAGGTGAGTTCCGGGCAGCAAAATATTGTTGAAATATTTCGCAATAGTAATCACAAAAGTTTAAACATTAATCACATTAGACAATAATTTCTTAATAAAAATGATTCGCTAATAGTTTTTACTTAGAATTAAAAATGTAAATCCTTTATTTTAACAAAAAGATTGGCTTTAGTGCAATTGCACTGAAATTGGTTTATGTGAATATGTATAATAAACTCCCCGCTTTCAGTGGTATAATGCTGCAGTTTAATTTTTTGAGCAAGGAAAGCTCCGGGTTTGAGGATTGCTTGTTTGTACTTTTGCAAATATTCAACTTGTATGGTTATCTAAAACGGCTTTGTCATTAGCTGAGCCTGTGTAAATGAAAAAGATGAATTGCTCTCAACAAAACTCACTTTTACATAATCACCGGCACCTGATTTTATTGTATTAAAATGCAATATTAATGGCCCAGATTTTTTAGCAAATAGAGAAACATCGTTCCATTAAAATTCATCAAAGGAAAATTAATTTCTCGTATACCCTATTATTAAAATAGGTAAGCTGCCATATATGCTTGCCTACCCATTTCGCAGGTAATTTTTCCATTTAGTAAAAATCGCCAGGGATATCTAAACTGTCAACCTTTAATACTTCATTATGTAATTCAATTTTACCCGGATTATTCAAAATTAATGTAGTTCCATTCGGTCAGGTTAAGCAAATACAGCATCGGCATTAAGCTTTTCTCCGACTTCCTTACAACTCACACTAAATTCCTGGAATATTTTATATTTCGCCACATCATGGGAATTACCAATTTCATTTCTCGTCCAGGCTGAGACAAAAACTTAAAACCCAAAAAACAAATCCCAAAGTTTTATCAAGAGTGATTGTGTTTCTGTTTATCTCTTTATTTTTAATACCATTCAATCGAAAAAGTAAATCAATAAACCTTCAAAAGAGGTTTCTTAATATCCTGCCAATCTTCAAATCCTATAAACCCAGCTTCGCAGTATTCCTTACCTTTGTGCCCCCCACAGAAGCGGGGCTCGCTCTGTCAATCTGGCTTATGCCGGTTTTGAGCACCATATTTGACGGCAGAAGTCCGCCATTTAACAATTAAAAATATACTCAAGTAATACGTAAAATTTATGTTAGGTTTTTTATCAAAAATATTTGGGGGAAGCAAAAGTGAGAAAGATGTAAAAAGTGTGATGCCTGTTGTTGAAACAATCAACCAGTTCTTCAACCAATACCAAACGCTTACCAATGATGAGCTTCGTAATAAAACACAGGAATTCCGTAACCGAATTAAAGAGCATTTAAAAAATATTGATGCTGAAATAGCCGAACTGGCCAAAAAAGCGGAAGAATTAGCAGTAGAGGATATTCATACAAAAGATGAATTTTACCAGCAGCTTGATAAATTAAAAAAAGAACGCAAAAAGAAGATTGAAGAAATCCTTGACGAAATTCATCCCGAAGCTTTTGCAGTGGTAAAAGAAACAGCCCGTCGTTTCAGTAACAATTCTGAACTGGTAGTAACTGCTACAGAAAATGACCGCAACCTCAGTGTCAAAAAAGATAATGTTCGTATAGAAAGCGATAAAGCTATTCATAAAAATACCTGGATGGCTGCTGGAAATATTGTTAACTGGAACATGGTTCATTATGATGTGCAGTTAATTGGCGGCACCGTTTTACACCAGGGGAAAATTTCTGAAATGGCCACGGGTGAAGGTAAAACGCTTGTTTCCACACTCCCGGCATATTTAAATGCATTACCTGGTGAAGGTGTTCATATTGTTACCGTGAATGATTATTTGGCCCGAAGAGATAGTGAATGGAACGGACCCATCTTTGAATTTTTAGATTTAACTGTTGACTGTATTGACAAACACGAACCAAATTCTGATGCCCGCCGTAAAGCATACAATGCTGATATCACTTATGGTACCAATAACGAATTTGGTTTTGACTATCTGCGTGATAACATGGTACAAAGTCCGGATGAAATGGTACAACGCAGTCACCATTATGCAATGGTGGATGAGGTGGATAGTGTATTGATTGATGATGCAAGAACTCCATTGATTATTGCAGGGCCGGTACCACAGGGAGAAAAACATGAGTTTGATATGCTAAAACCGCGTATTGAACGGTTGATAGAAGCACAAAAAAAATTAGCCAACCAATATCTTAATGAAGCAAAGAAAAAATTTGCTGAAGGAAATGATGATGCTAAAGATGGCGGGCTTGCATTGATGAGAGCTTTCAGGGGCTTGCCTAAGAACGGTGCATTAATTAAATACCTGAGTGAACCAGGTATTAAAGCCAAACTCCAAAAAATAGAAAACTATTATCTGGCCGACCAGCAAAAAGAAATGCCAAAGGTTGATGAAGGTTTGCTCTTTCATATTGATGAAAAAAATAACCAGGTTGATTTAACAGATAAGGGAATCCAGATGATTACCCGGGATGGTGAAGACCCGGAGTTTTTTGTATTGCCCGATTTAAGTATTCAATTAGCAGAAGCAGAAAAAACTGCTGCTGATGCAGATGATAAATTACATAAGAAAGAAGCCATCTTAAACAATTATGCAGTAAAGGCTGACCGCATACATTCTGTTCATCAATTATTAAAAGCATATACCTTATTTGATAAGGATGTGGAATATGTAGTGCTTGACGGACAAGTTAAAATTGTAGATGAGCAGACGGGCCGCATAATGGAAGGTCGCCGTTACAGTGATGGTTTGCACCAGGCAATTGAAGCAAAAGAAAATGTAAAAATTGAAGCGGCTACACAAACTTATGCCACTATCACTTTACAAAACTTCTTCCGTATGTATCACAAGCTGGCGGGTATGACTGGTACTGCGGAAACAGAAGCAGCAGAATTATGGGATATCTATAAGTTGGATGTGGTTACTATTCCTACCAACTTACCAATGACCCGTATAGATAACCAGGATTTAGTTTACAAAACCAAAAGAGAAAAGTATAAAGCATCTATTGATGAGATTGAAGCTTTAAGAAACGCAGGACGACCTGTTCTGGTAGGTACAACTTCTGTAGAGGTGAGTGAATTGCTGAGCCGTATGTTGAAGCAAAAAAATATTCCGCACAACGTATTGAACGCAAAACAGCATGCAAAGGAAGCACAGGTTGTTGCAGAAGCTGGTTTACCGGGCAACGTAACTATTGCCACTAACATGGCTGGGCGTGGTACAGATATTAAACTCGGACCCGGTGTAAAAGAAGCAGGTGGTTTAGCAATCATTGGTACAGAAAGACATGATAGTCGTCGTGTAGACAGACAGTTGCGTGGCCGTGCCGGTCGCCAGGGTGATCCGGGTACTTCACAATTCTATGTTTCATTAGAAGATGATTTGATGCGTATGTTTGGAAGCGAACGTATTGCTTCATTGATGGACAGGATGGGATATAAGGAAGGGGAAGTGATTCAGCACAGCATGATTTCAAAATCAATTGAGAGAGCGCAGAAGAAAGTAGAAGCAAACAACTTTGGTATCCGTAAGCGTTTGCTGGAGTATGATGATGTGATGAATAAACAACGTTCGGTTATTTATTCAAGAAGAAGTCATGCTTTGTTTGGTGAACGTTTGGCTTTGGATTTAGATAATGCATTTTATTCTGTTGCAGAAGGTTTAATCAGTTCTTTCAAAGAAAGTAATGATTTTGAAGAATTCAAATTAAGTG
Organism: Sphingobacteriales bacterium; assembly: GCA_050256755.1. Taxonomy (GTDB): domain Bacteria; phylum Bacteroidota; class Bacteroidia; order Chitinophagales; family Chitinophagaceae; genus AWTP1-9. Next base: position 7,310 of record JBLMVP010000431.1, read on the forward strand.
TAATCGTAAACTTCGCTGTTGATACAGCTATTACTCATGAAGAATTTGAGAAAGCTGATGAAGCAACACTTACTGAAAAATTATACCAGGAAGCAATTACTAATTATCACCGTAAGAGTGGTATTGTTAAGCAGGAAGCTTTTCCTGTATTTCAAAACATAAGGAAAGAACAAGGCTCGCATATAGAAAATGTATTCGTTCCATTTACCGATGGCAAAAGAGGCTTACAGGTTTTATCCAATATGGAAAAAACTCTGGGCAGCAAAGGAGCGGAACTGGTAAATGCATTGGAAAGAACAGCTGTGCTCGCATTTATTGATGAAGCATGGAAAGAACATTTGAGGGCGATGGATGATTTAAAAACATCTGTACAAAGTGCCTACCTCGAACAAAAAGATCCATTAGTAATTTATAAGGTAGAAGCTTTCCAGTTGTTTAAGCAAATGGATAGTGATGTCAATAAAAATATTGTTTCCTTCTTATGTCATTGTGGTTTACCTGCAGAAGCACAACAAAATCCACAGCAGATTAGAGAAGGTCGTCAGCAAAAAACAGATATGAGTAAGATGCGCCAGCGCAAAGAAGAAATGGTTGGCGCAGGTGGTGGCGTTGATATGATGGAGCCAGGCAATGATTATATTGACCCATCACAACCCATCAAACAGGAACCTATAAAAGTAGAGCCAAAGATTGGCCGCAATGAACTTTGCCCATGCGGTAGCGGGAAGAAGTATAAGAATTGTCATGGCCGGGAAGCATAGTAATTACAAATAACTTATTTTCGTATTTAAATATTAAAAAGCTGGTTTATCCGGCTTTTTTTATGAAAAAACTTTCTGCCATACTGCTGCTGTCTGTTTATGCGCTCACACAAATTGGCTCCATAGCCTGGTATTATTACAAACCTATAGCCCATGCTTATTTTTCACATTTACAGCAACTCAGAAACACTTCAGGTAAACAAGGGAGCGATTTAATCAGCATTTTCATTGATAAAAACAGATTTGCTGAATTAAAAAGGGAGAATAAAGAAATTGTTTTTGATGGCTTTCTGTATGATATAAAAGAGACTGTAATTGAAAATGACATTGTTCATCTGCTCCTTAAAAAAGATAAGGCAGAAACTAAATGGACTAATCATTACCAATCAATCAGCAACCTGCTCAATAAACATTCAAACAGTAAATCACCCGGCACAGTTAAAACTTCAGCTATATTTTTGGTCTTATATCACCCGAATGAGTCCAAAATAAATTTTGGTTTACTTACAGAAATTCAGCTAAAGCATATTGCAGTTTCGACCAATCAATATTCTTCCCCAATTATATCTTTACTTTCACCGCCTCCAAAAGTAGCCTGATTTTTTTATGAATTGATGAACTGCATACAACTATTGTATGTGCTTACTGTAATTTTAAAAATCAGCAATGAAAAAAATTAGTCACTTGTTATTAGTGTTAATAACCACTCAGGCATTTTCGCAACAAACAGACACCGACAAGAAAAAGTATATTGAGATAGATTCAGTAGTTATAACAGCTTTCGGCAAAAGACCTGCTAAAAATATTCCGTATAATATTGAGCGGGTCAATCTTAAAAAATTTCAGCTTACACCCCGTCCGCAATTGATGCAGCAATTATTGCAGTTGCCATCTGTAAGCAGCATATCATCCGGTAGTGGCATTAATAAACCAGTTATTCGCGGATTATCATTCAATCATATTCAATTATTCGCCAATGGCACCCGCATTGACAACCAAACCTGGGACGACCGTCATGATATTGGTATTTCTGATAATGGTTTTGACAGGATAGAAATTATCAATGGCCCGGCCGCCCTTGTTTATGGGCCAAATACTTTAGGCGGAGCCATGATAATGGAAGAAAAAACTCCTGCATTAAATGAAATAACAAACGGCTACGTAAACCTTGGTTTCTTTGGTAATAGTTTAGGCGGAAATTTAAATGCCGGAATAAGAGCAGGTAAAAAAAACTGGTATTATTCACTGCATGCTGGTATGCAAATGCATGCTAATTATGTACAGGGAGAAGGCGAAGAAAAAAATCAACCGGCTGTTGAAGAAGATAAGCCACTGGCTCCAAATTCTAAATTCAACAGTCTCGCTTTTAAAGGAATGATTGGTTTTAGAAACGAAAAAAGTCATCACCAGTTTACCTATAATTTATACAATCAAAACTTAGGTATTATAGAAGATGAAAGTCAGAACACCACCCCTGTTAAAGAAGAAAGAGATTATGAAATGGAAGCACCTTATCAAAATGTAAATACACATGTAATTAGTTTGGAAAACAGTTTTCAAACCGGTAAGTCAGAAATTACCTTTAATGCCGGTTATCAATTCAACAAACGCAAAGAATTTGAACCTGACGTATTGCCCAAGTCAAAGTATCTCGGTGTGGGCCTTGATTTATCAACTTTAACGGGTGATTTGCAATGGCACAGCGATAAATCGAAAGCAACCGGCGTTACTATTGGTGTACAGGGCTTTTATCAAAACAATAAAAACTTTGGAAATTTTGTGTTGGTACCCGACGCCCATGTAAGTACCATCGGTGCCTTTGCTGTTGGTCACACGGATTACAAACAATGGAATTTTTTATATGGCATTCGTATTGATGCGCATCAACTGAATATGTTTACCACCACTCCAAAAATCCCTGACACTTTAAATCCATCTTTCCCTGCACCGCAGCAAAACCTAAAAAGGAATTATACTCCTTATTCTTTTTCATTTGGTGTTGTTTATCACCCTACAGAACAATGGAGTTTGAAATTAAATGCAGCCAATGGTTATGCAGCGCCTAACTATGCACATCTTACTTCATTTGGCAAACATGAAGGAACTTATCGCTTTGAAGTGGGTAATAATAATCTGAAGATGGAAAAAAACATAGAAGTGGATGCTACTGTTGAATATACCAATGCTGATATAACTATTTCAGTAAATGGTTATCTTAACTCCATCAACGATTATATCTATATCAATCCAACTAATGAAACAGTAAGTACTTTACAGGTTTACCGATGGACACAAAATGATGCGCAGATAAATGGACTCGAAGCAACATTACAGGTTCACCCTGCACAAACAAAATGGTTTGAAGGTTATTTGAGAACCGGACTGCTGAGTGGTAAATTAAAAGATGGTAAAGGTAACCTGCCTTATATACCTGCCAGTAAAGTAATAACCGGTTTTACATTTAAAAAGGACGAAGGCAAAAAGTGGCAGCAGTTATATGCCACATTACAACTAAGCGCTTATGGCAAACAAAATAAAGTAGCACAGTTTGAAGAAGAAACCGATGGTTATTTTTTAGCTGATATTTTTATAGGCGCTTCTCCTGCATTAGGCAAACACCATCGCTGGAATTTTACCGCTTTCTGCACCAATTTATTCAATAAAGGTTATTTCAATCATCTGTCTTTGATTAAAACGATTGACGTACGTGAGCCAGGAAGAAATATTGGTTTGCAGGTTCGTTACGGTTTTTAGTAAAAGCAATTAATATTATAAAAACATCCTGCCCGTCAGGATGTTTTTATTTTATAGGATAGCTGAATATTATTACTAAATTTGATGTCCCCAATAATCAATAAAATGATTGCTGAAAAAACGAAAATGTATATTCCCGATTTTAGCTCATCACCAAGAGTTGACCAGGTAGGTATAGAAGAAAGGGCTTCCCGTTTTACCAAACGAAGCATTAAAAAAGAAGCGAAGCTGAATGGATTACTCCTTGCTTTAAATATGATTGACCTTACCACACTGGAAGGAAAAGATACTGATGGTAAAGTAAAACAGCTTTGCTATAAAGCCCAGCACCTTCATGACTCTTATCCTGGCTTGCCCACAGTAGCTGCTATTTGTGTTTATCCATCAATGGTAAAAGTGGCTAAGCAGGCGTTAGGTAATTCAGGTGTTAAAGTTGCTTCTGTTGCTACTGCTTTCCCGAGCGGACAAGCATCAAGAGATGTAAAGATTCGTGATACCAAATATGCTGTTGCCAATGGTGCGGATGAAGTGGATATGGTTATCAGTCGTGGTAAATTTTTAATGGGTGAATATAATTATGTGTTTGATGAAATAGCTGCCATTAAAGAAGCCTGTGGTGATGCCAGGTTAAAAGTAATTCTCGAAACTGGTGAATTAGGTTCTTATGACAAAGTTCGCCGTGCCAGTGATATTGCTATGTATGCCGGTGCTGATTTTATTAAAACATCTACCGGAAAAATTTCTCCTGCTGCCACCATTCCTGTTACGTTGGTAATGCTGGAGGCAATTAGAGATTTTTATTATAAAACAGGAAAGAAGATTGCAATGAAACCTGCGGGTGGTATATCCAAATCAAAACTGGCTTTACATTATTTAGTAATGCTAAAAGAAACATTGGGTGAAGAATGGATGAATAATGAATGGTTCCGTTTTGGCGCAAGCAGTTTGGCCAATGATCTACTCATGCAAATTATAAAAGAGAAAACCGGATTATATCAGTCAAAAGATTATTTCTCCATAGACTAAAAGATATTTATGGCTAAAGCTAAAAACAATACGCTCAAACTAAAGTTTGATACTTCGTGGAATTATGCTCCTGCTCCTGAGAGCAAAAGCATTGCCAGCATCAAATCACGATATGAACTTTTCATCAATGGTGAATTTGTAAAACCATCAGGCAAAAAATATTTTAATTCAATTAACCCCGCCAACGAAGAAAAGTTAAGTGAAATTGCAGAAGCAAATAATGCAGATGTTGACAAAGCAGTTAAAGCTGCCCGCAACGCCTATGATAAGGTATGGAAAAAAATGCCTGCAAAAGAAAGAGCTAAATACATCTACCGTATTGCCCGTATGATGCAGGAAAGAGCAAGAGAGTTTGCGGTGATAGAAACATTGGATGGCGGCAAACCCATTCGTGAAAGTCGTGACTTTGATGTGCCTACTGCTGCCAATCATTTTTTTTATTACGCCGGTTGGGCTGATAAATTAGAATATGCATTTCCCAATCGTCAGGCAACTCCATTGGGGGTAGCCGGGCAAATCATTCCATGGAATTTTCCATTGTTAATGGCTGCCTGGAAAATTGCACCCGCAATTGCAACAGGAAATACCGTTGTATTAAAACCTGCTGAAACCACTTCACTCACCGCGTTAAAATTAGCAGAGATAATACAGGAAGCCGATTTACCTCCAGGTGTGGTTAATATCATAACAGGTGCCGGCGCAACAGGTGCTGCTATTGTTAATCATCCTGATATTAATAAGATTGCTTTCACCGGTTCAACTGAAGTTGGAAAAATTATTCAACGTGCCATTTCCGGAACAAATAAAAAAGCAACATTGGAATTAGGAGGTAAAGCCGCCAATATTATTTTTGAAGACGCACCGCTTGACCAGGCAGTAGAAGGTGTTATCAATGGAATATTTTTTAACCAGGGACATGTTTGTTGTGCAGGTTCAAGATTATATGTGCAGGAATCAGTTTATAAAACGGTATTAAGAAAATTAAAAGACAGGATTGAAACATTGATTATTGGTGACCCTTTAGATAAGAATACTGATATCGGGGCTATTAATTCAAGACAACAATTAGAAACAATTCATAAGTATATTAAGATTGGTCAGCAGGAAGGTGCTGAAATGCATCAAAGTTCCTGTGCTCTTCCAGGCAAAGGATTTTTCTGCAAGCCAACTCTCTTTACCAATGTGGCACAATCAAGCCGCATTGCACAGGAGGAAATTTTTGGACCGGTATTAACCGTTCAAACTTTCCGTACCGAAGATGAGGCGATTGAAAAAGCAAATAACACTCCATATGGTTTATCTGCCGGTGTATGGACAGATAAAGGTTCTAAAATTTTCAATATGACAACCAAGATGAGAGCCGGTGTTATTTGGGCAAATACTTTTAATAAGTTCGATCCAACTTCACCATTCGGAGGTTATAAAGAAAGCGGGTATGGAAGAGAAGGAGGATTGCATGGGTTGCAGGCTTACGTGAATTTAATTTAACTAGGAGCTATAAGGTTTAAAAACCTTATAGCTCTGAACAATGAATATTTATGGCAAAGACTATAACAAAAAAATCGACGTCAACATTCAGTGAAAATGGTCAAGGCAACGACAATGGAGTTGGGATTAAACGCCTCGAAGTTTTAAAGACCTATAAAATTTATATCGGCGGACAATTTCCCAGAACGGAATCGGGCCGTTATTATATTGCTACCAATGCCAATGGTAAAAAATTAGCCAATGTATGTTTGAGTTCGAGAAAGGATTTTCGTGATGCAGTGGAAGTGGCCCGTAATGCTTTTGGCGGATGGAGTGCAAGATCTGCTTTCAACCGCGGACAGATTTTATACCGTATGGCTGAAATGCTGGAAGGAAGAAAAGCTCAGTTCATTGAAGAACTGATGCAACAGGATGCAACTAAAGCAAAAGCAGAATATGAAGTTAATCTCGCAATTGACCGCTTAATTTATTATGCAGGCTGGTGCGATAAATACCAGCAAATATTCAGTTCCGTTAATCCTGTAGCATCCTCTCATTTTAATTTCTCTGTTCCTGAACCTACAGGTGTGGTGGCTATCGTTGCTCCGCAAAATGATTCATTGCTTGGATTGGTTTCGGTTATTGCTCCTGTAATTGCAGGTGGTAATACTTGTGTAGTGCTGGGTTCTTTTTCAAAACCATTATGTTCTGTAACATTTGCTGAAGTATTAAATTCATCTGACTTGCCCGGTGGAGCAGTTAATATTCTTACAGGAAAAGTTAGTGAGTTGGCTTCATGGTTTGCTGAACATATGGATGTAAATGCTGCTGTCTATTGTGGGAAAGATGAAGCTACCCAAAAAATGTTCCGTGAAAAATCGGCACTAAATGTTAAAAGAGTGGTGTTATATGATAAAGTGAATTGGTATAGCGAAGAAGGTCAGTCTCCTTATTTCATCAGCGATACACAGGAAATAAAAACCACCTGGCATCCGATTGAAAATATTGGCGGAGCGGGAAGCAAATATTAACTGTGTATAAAATTTAAAGCCGGGCCAACCGGCAGCAACATTTTAACGTCTCTTTGGTACAATATGTGCTAATATTACTTCTCCGGGGTTCGACTAATAATGATTCAAATGAAAAAAGTGTTTTTTTTATCAGGCAGTTTGTTGATGGCTATCGCTGTTTTTTCGCAAACCACTACCGATACATTGGCCAATAAAATTGAAGTAACAAAAGATGCCCGTTTTGCTTTGCTGGTTAAAAAGCAGTTTGAGATAAATGAAAAAGCCAATAAATTAAAAGATAATAAAGGCTTCCGCATTATGGTAATGAATACGAATAACCGTGATGAAGCACTGAAAGCTAAATCAACCTTACTGCAAAATTTCCCGGAGCAAAAACCTTACCTGGCATATCAACCGCCCTATTTTAAATTGAAATTCGGCGATTTTAAAACCAAAGAAGAAGCCAACGATTATCAAAGGAAATTAAAATCCTACTTTCCTAAAGAAGGTTTATTTGTTATTCCCGATAAGATAGAAGTGAAACTGGATAAGGACGATAAATCAAAACAAACAGAATCTAATTAATAAGTATCAATTAAACTATAAAAAAGTCCATCGTTTTCAGCGATGGTTTTTTTTATGTTATACATCAGCAAATGATGTAGTATTTTTGAGGCATGCTGAAAGAAAAAATAAAATCATTAGCCAACCAATATTCGCCGGATTTCATTGAAGTGAGGCATTATTTACATGCCAACCCTGAACTGAGTTACCAGGAATTTGAAACCTCCAAATTTGTACAGGGTAAGTTGAAAGAATGGAATATCCCTTTTGAAGTAAAAGCAACAACTGGTGTTGTAGGATTAATCAAAGGAAAAAATCCGGAAAAAAAAGTAATCGCCCTTCGTGCGGATATGGATGCGTTGCCGATTAAAGAAGAAAATGATGTCCCCTATAAATCAACTAAAGATGGTGTAATGCATGCCTGCGGGCATGATGTACATACTACCTGCTTATTAGGAGCAGCAAAAATTTTGAACGAATTAAAAGATGAGTGGGAAGGAACAGTGAAATTAATTTTTCAACCCGGCGAAGAAAAAAATCCCGGTGGTGCCAGCTTAATGATTAAAGATGGAGTATTGGAAAACCCAGCACCACAAGCCATTTTTGGGATGCATGTTCATCCGGGATTAGCTTTGAATAAACTTAGTTTACGCAGTGGTAAGGTAATGGCCAGCGCTGATGAAATTTATATTTCAATTAAAGGGAAAGGCGGTCATGCTGCTTCACCTCATTTAACTGCAGATACAATTTTAATTGGGTCACATTTAGTATTGGCATTACAACAAATAGTCAGTAGAAATAATAACCCCTTTAACCCTACAGTTTTATCCATCACTTCCTTCCAGGGTGGTTATACTACCAATGTTATTCCAAGTGAAGTAAAACTAATGGGCACTTTACGCTGTATGGATGAAGAATGGCGTTTTAAAGCTCATGACTTAATAAGAAAAACAGCCACTAATTTAGTAACCAGCATGGGTGCTGAATTAAATCTTCATATTGATGTAGGTTATCCCTGCGTATACAACAATGAGCAATTACATGAAACTGCCAAAACTTTGGGAAAG
>JBLMVP010000432.1:0-2597 GCA_050256755.1 Sphingobacteriales bacterium
CTACTGCATTAATGCATATGAATAATTGAATCATCCAGAACATTCCATTCCATACATTGGTTTCCGGTTGCTTCATGGCGAGATATAAAACAAATATGGTAGAAGCCACATATAACAGAATGCCATAAAAAGTATATTGCTGCCGGAACTCAAGCAGTAAATCTTTCTTCACCAAAGCAGTTATATTTTTTAATGCACTCATTTATTCTTCGTGATAACAATGACGGCAGCGGGGTTCATAAATATCTTTTTCGCCCAGCACTACCTGCTCTGCATCATTTGATTTACGATAAGATATATTGGCAATGTTACCACACTTAACACATATTGCGTGCAGTTTGGTAATGTAATCGGCAATAGCAAGAAGGTTAGGCATTTGTCCAAAAGGGCGGCCCATAAAGTCCATATCCAGCCCTGCAACAATCACTCTCGTGCCACGTAAGGCCAGTATTTCACACACATTCATTATCTGGTCATCAAAAAACTGTGCTTCATCTATGCCAACAACATCAACGCCTTCTGCCATTAATAATATGGTTTGCGAATTATCAATTGGAGTAGATTGAATAGCATTCTCATCATGCGATACAATTTTTACTTCATCAAACCGCACATCAATGGCGGGTTTAAAAATCTCCACTTTTAAATTGGCAATCTTTGCTCTTTTAAGACGACGGATTAACTCTTCAGTTTTGCCTGAAAACATGGAGCCGCATATAACTTCTATCCATCCGCGGCGTTCACCTCTAATATTGGGTTCTATAAACATTCTTTAGCTGAAATTTATGGCAAACTGTTTGTACCTTTAATGTATTGAAATTTATAAGTCGACAAAAGTAATTCAAATCCATGGAAAGAGTTGGAACTCTCATTCAAAAATTACAACAACTTTATAACGATAAAGCCGATACACAGCAAATACTTTTAACGGTACAAATGCTGCAGGCCGAATTATCCAAAAATCAAAACGGTTCGGTGACATCTTCTGCCAGCGGTAAGGTTACTGTAATTGCTCCCAATGCTTCGCGGGTTTATGCTGTCCCTAACCAAATTGTACCCAAACAGGAAACACCAGAGGAGAGGATAGTTGAAGTGTTACAAGTAGATGAAGCTGAAATTGAAGCGGAACTGGAAGAAATAAAACGGAAAGCGACCCTCTTTAATAAAACCGGCAGCCTGGCAAAACCTGTCACAGACGAAGGATATTTGTTTGACCCGGTAGAAGAGGTACCAACATTAGCACATAATATACGCAAACCAGAAGCAGCAGCTAAGGAAGTAAACGAAGCTGTGTCTGTTTCAACCGCATCTTTAAATGACAAATTAAAGGAAGAGAAAAAAGAATTGGCTGATCACCTGAAGGCAACTCCGGTTAAAGATTTAAAAAAAGCGATAGGAATCAATGATCGCTTTGTATTTATTAATGAATTGTTCCGCGGCGACGAAGCCATGTATGAGCGGAGCATTAAAACCATTAATGGTTTTTCAATTTTCCAGGAAGCTCAATATTGGATGGAACGGGAATTGAAATTGAAATTAGGCTGGAGTATGGATAAAGAATCCGTACAGCATTTTTATGATTTGGTTAAAAGACGGTTCTTATAAAAGTAATCCATAATTTTTTCGGTTGCTCCTTTTTGCGAATACACATAATCTAAGGATGCTTTACTACATTCAGCTAAATATTTTTCATCACTTAATAAATCATTTAATTCTTCTTCCAGTTCCAGAGCGTTATTGATTACAATACTTCCTCCGTAAGATTCCAGGCCAATTGCTTCTGCATATTTTTCAAATACGGGCCCATGAATAACCGGTTTGCCATATACCGCCGCTTCCAGCACATTATGAACACCATCATTTTCAAACCCGCCGCCCACAAAAGTTATAGTTCCGTATTTATACAATTTGGAGAGCATGCCGATGTTGTCAATGATTAATACGTTGGGCGTTGGTCGTTGGCCGTTGATCGCAGGAGATTGTTTCCCGGTCATTTGCCATTGGTCATCAGCCATCGAAGAATACCTGACTGAATATTTAAACAGCCTCTCTATCTCTAACAAATGTTCTTCATCAATTTCATGTGGTGCGATAATAAATTTTACATCAGTATAAGTATTGGCATAATGATTCATTTCTTCTTCATCTTCGGGCCAGGTGCTACCGGCAACTATTACTTTTTTGCTATCAGCAATAAACGATTCAATTAAAGGAATGTGTTCAAATTTTTCAGCAATTTCAATAACCCTGTCAAATCTTGTATCGCCGCTGATGCTTACATTTTCACTAAAGCCAATGCCCTCCAGTAATTTTTTTGAGGATTCATTTTGTACAAAAATGTGACTAAAGCAAATCAGCATTCTTTTATGCAAACCACCATACCATTGGAAAAAAGGATGCCTGGGTAAAAAAATAGCAGAAATAAGCAAGCAGGGAATCTTTCTTTTTGACAACTCTTCAAGGTAGTAGAACCAAAATTCATACTTTACAAAAATTGCCAGTGACGGTTTAACTATCTCAATAAATTTTTTTGCATTGAGAGCAGAATCCATCGGCAGATAAAAAACCCAGTCGGCTCCTTTAAAGTTTTTTTGAAC
>JBLMVP010000433.1:0-7163 GCA_050256755.1 Sphingobacteriales bacterium
TCGATATAAAACCCTTTCCCTTTTTGAAACCAGCAACTCAACCGTTTTTGATAATAGGGCTTTGGGTCAAGTGGTGAAGATTGCTTACGGTTTCTGCCAACCAGCAAGACTTCATAACCCACATTGGCCAATGAAGTGCAGATGCGAATCATTCGCTGGTCGTAATTGAGGTCATTGGTAACTGTAAAAACAATCTTTTTCAAACGTTTAGAACAATTTTGAGTAAAGAAAGGATTTTAATACTAAACTATTGGTTCTTAAAGCAGCAAAATCATAACTAAATTGCTTATTTGCTTGGCTGTTTCTCTGTTTACCCTTACCTTTGCCGCCATAATTTTAGATGAAAAAACTTGGATGCCAATTTAAAAAAAACTGAGATGTCAATTACAACAGAAAAAAAAGCCAACATTTTTAAAGAATTCGGGGGAGCTGCTACAAATACTGGCTCTATTGAAGGCCAGATTGCTATGGTTACAGACCGTATCAACAGCATTTCTGAGCACCTGCAAAAAAACAAAAAAGATTTCTCCACTCACCGCGGTTTAATGCGTCTGGTAGGTCAGCGTAAGCGTTTATTAACTTACCTGAGCAAACACAACCTGCAGGGTTACCGTGCTTTGATTGAGAAACTCGGACTAAGAAAATAATTCCCTCACTGTAAAGTGTTGGGTATTTTAATATCCGGGTTTAATCAAATAAGATTGAATTCAGGAAACGATTATTCCCAACTTCTTTAGATGTTGGGAATAACTGTTTTTAGCCACCGTAGTTTTTTACAGTTTTATAGCGATTAGAGCCTGGAACGGGGCGTCGCTGTAGCAGTACAATCAGGGAACAAAAGCAGGTTTACAAAACAAAATTCAAACCTCAAACATTTTTTATGCTCTCACAACCAATAAATAAAACTTTTGATATCGGTGGTGGCCGTATGGTTACCATTTCAACGGGTAAACTGGCCCGTCAGGCGGATGGTGCTGTAACCGTACAACAGGGTAACTGTATCATCCTTGCTACCGTAGTTGCCAACAGGGACCCAAAAGAAGGGCAGGACTTTTTTCCTTTAAGTGTAGATTACCAGGAAAAATTTGCTTCTGCCGGACGTATACCCGGTTCATTTTTTAAACGTGAAGCAAGGCTGAATGATTATGAAATATTAACCAGCCGTTTAATTGACCGTGCTTTACGTCCATTGTTTCCTGAAGATTATTTATGCGAAGTACAGGTATTGATTTCATTGGTATCAAGTGATATTGAAGTTATGCCGGATGCCTTGGCCTGTTTGGCTGCGTCAGCTGCATTAGCCGTTTCTGATATTCCCATTAAAGAAGTTATAAGTGAAGTAAGAATTGCCCGTGTAGATGGGCAAATGATTGTAAATCCAAGCCGCACTGAATTAGGTAAGGCTGATATGGAATTCATCATAGCTGCTACAGAAAAAAACCTGATGATGGTGGAAGGTGAAAGCCAGGAGTGCAGTGAAGAAGATTTAGTTCAGGCCCTGCAGGTGGCGCATGATGCTATTCGTATACAGATTAAAGCACAGCATGAATTAAGAGAGGCAAAAGGTGTTACCGGTAAAAGGGATTATAAAAAGCCCGAACAAAATGAGGAGCTTCGGCAAAAAGTAATTGCATTTGCAAAAGATAAGATCTATGAAATTTCTAAAAAAGGTTCTGCCAAGAACGAAAGAAGTGAGGCTTATAAAGCATTGAAAGAAGAATTAGTTACCAGCCTTGGTGAAGAGGCTACCGATACTGATAAAAAATTAGCTAAGAAATACTTTGAAGACCTTCAGTGGGAAGTTGTTCGTGATATGATTCTGGATGACCGCATCCGCTTGGATGGTCGTAAGTTGGATGAGGTTCGTCCACTGGCAATGGAGGTGGATCCTTTACCAACCCCACACGGTTCAGCACTGTTTACAAGAGGTGAAACGCAATCACTTACAACAATTACTTTTGGAACTCCTTTAGATGAATTATTGATTGAAAGTGCTGCGAAATCCATGGATTCTAAATTTTTCTTACATTATAATTTCCCCCCATTCAGCACGGGTGAAGTAAAAATGATGCGTGGACAAAGTCGCAGGGAAGTAGGCCATGGTAACCTGGCTATGCGTTCCTTAAAACAAATGATGCCGGGTGGTGAATATCCCTACACGGTAAGAGTAGTGAGTGATATTTTAGAATCAAATGGTTCTTCCTCTATGGCTACCGTTTGCGCAGGTTCACTAGCGTTGATGGATGCAGGTGTCCCCATTCCAAAACACGTTAGCGGTGTAGCCATGGGATTAATTACAAGAGCAGATAATAAATATGCTATTCTAACTGATATATTGGGTGATGAAGATCATTTGGGTGATATGGATTTTAAAGTAACAGGAACCCGTTATGGTATATGTGGTGTGCAAATGGATATTAAAGTAGATGGTTTAAGTATGGATGTAATGCGTGAAGCATTAGAGCAGGCACGTAAGGGACGTTTACATATATTAGATGCGATGTATGAATGCATCCCCGAAGCAAGACCTGATGTAAAACCACATGCACCTCGCATGGTGAAACTGTTTATTGATAAAGAATTTATTGGTGCAGTAATAGGGCCCGGTGGAAAAATTATCCAGGAAATTCAGCGTAGTACAGGTGCTACTATTAACCTGGAAGAAGTGGGTAACTATGGTGAGGTTAGCATCTTTAGCCCGGAGAAAACAGGTTTGGATAAAGCTGTTGCCTGGATTAAAGGGATTGTAGCAGTGCCGGAAGTTGGTTCAGTATACGAAGCTGTTGTAAAAGGCATTAAAGAATTTGGAGCCTTTGTAGAATTCCTTCCCGGCAAACAGGGTTTATTGCACATAAGTGAAATAAGCTGGAAACGTTTAGAGAGTATGGAAGGTGTATTGAATGAAGGTGATGTGGTAAAAGTAAAACTGATTGGTGTAGACCCAAAGACAGGTAAATTTAAATTGAGCCGCAAAGCATTAATGCCTAAGCCTGAATTTAATAAACCAAGACAGGACCAAAGTCAGCAACAAGAAGGACAGAATTAATTACCTTTTTTAAATAACTCAAAGCCTGTGGAAATCTTCTGCAGGCTTTTTTATTCAGAATTATGGCTTCATATATACAGGTAACCATTAGCAATGTCAATGCTGAACAATCTGAAATAATGATTGCACTGCTGGCCGATATTGGATACGAAGGATTTGAAGAAGGGGAGTGGTTCCTCTCTGCTTTTATTAACAAAGAAGATTTTAATGAAGAATTATTAAAAGATATTTTAACACCACATCAATTAAATTTCTCTAAAGAACTGATTGCAGAAAAAAACTGGAACGAAGAATGGGAGAAAAATTTTGAACCCGTTAGGGTGGATGATTTCTGTGCCGTTAGAGCAGGCTTTCATCAACCTATTACCAATGTTCAGCATGAAGTTATCATTACCCCAAAGATGAGTTTTGGTACAGGTCACCATGCCACTACCTATATGATGATTAAATCCATGCAGGATATCAACTTTAAAGATAAATCAGTACTGGATTTCGGAACCGGAACCGGGGTACTGGCTATACTTGCGGAAAAATTAATAGCAGGTGCTATTTATGCTATTGATAATGATGAATGGAGTATTACCAATGCTAAAGAAAATATTGAGATAAATAATTGTTCAGCAATTACAGTTGAATTAAAAGATAATTTAAATACTCTTCCTTCCTTTGATATTGTACTTGCCAATATCAACCGTAATGTATTAATGGATACAATGGATTCAATTGCAGCAATTGTTAAACCAACCGGTATGGTTTTGCTAAGTGGCTTTTACGAGGAAGATGTAGTGATGCTGGTACAAAAGGCAGATGAGTTTGAACTTAAATTGGTTAGCAGCTTGTCCAGGAACAAGTGGCACAGCCTTTTATTCACCAAAAACTAACAGTTACTAGCCGCCTTTCCTTATAAAAATCAATTTCCTTATATTTGTTTTCTACTTTAACCTTCTATGAACGAACTAGGTCTGATTATACTTGCCTATTTTATAGGTTCTGTCCCTACAGCTTTAATCATAAGCAAACAATTCTTTGGCATTGATATCCGCGATTATGGCAGTGGCAACATGGGTGCAACCAATACCTACCGGGTCTTAGGTTCAAAGTTTGGCACCATAGTAATGGTTGTTGATATGTTAAAAGGTTTTGTTGCTGCTTCACTTTGGATATTACTTCCTTTTTATGCTACAAATGAGTTTCACCGCACCAACTTACAGATAGGGTTGGGGCTGGCCGCTGTTATTGGTCATATCCTTCCTTTTTTTGCACAGTTTCGCGGAGGTAAAGGCATTGCTACATTATTTGGAATGGTGCTGGCTATACAGCCAATGGTAGCTGTTTATTCTGTTGTTGTGTTTTTAGTGGTATTGTATTTAACCCGCTATGTGTCATTGAGCTCAATACTGGCAAGTGTTGCTTTTACTTTATTGATACTGGTAATCTTTAATGAAAGAGAGCCATTATACAGAATTTTTGCAATAGCTGTTGCCCTTCTGGTAATCTTAACACATCAAAAAAATATTGGCCGTTTACTTCGCGGAAGTGAAAGCAAAGCCGCTATTTTAAAATACAGGGACCGCAGAAAAATCCGGAGAATGAGAAACTAAGGTTTTATCTTTTCTTATTATTTTAACATCCCTTATTCTTCAAAACCATTTCTGGTATCTATTTTGATTTATTCACTTCAAACAAAAGAAAATGAAGAAGACCTTTATTCTATTTCTTGCAACCATCCTGCTTGCTATTGGATGTACACGTAATGCCGTAACAGGACGTAACCAGCTTTCTTTACTTAATGAAAGTCAATTGCAGCAAATGGCTTTACAGGAATACAAAACTTTTCTTTCGCAAAATAAAGTAGTAAGCAATACTGCCAGTAAGGATGCAGAAATGGTTAGGAGAGTAGGAACAAGGATTGCTTCTGCCATTACAAAATATTATACCGGCCAGGGAAAAGCTGACGTGTTGAATGGATATCAATGGGAATTTAATTTGGTTGACAGTAAAGATGCAAATGCATGGTGTATGCCTGGAGGTAAAGTTGTTGTTTATACTGGCTTATTACCCATAACACAAAACGAAGCAGCCTTGGCAGTTGTAATGGGACATGAAATTGCACATGCCGTTGCTCAACACGGTAACGAACGTATGAGTCAAACTTTACTGGCACAGGGTATTGGTTTAGCCGGCAATATTCTTACTTCAGGTAACCAGCAGGTAAATAATATTTTTAATAATACTTATGGGGCTGGTGCTACTGTTGGTGTTTTATTACCGAACTCACGCAAACAGGAACTGGAAGCAGACCATTTTGGATTAATCTTCGCGGCTATGGCTGGTTATAATCCACAGGAAGCAATTCCATTTTGGGAACGTATGGCAAAAGCAGGCAGCAGTCAAAAACCTCCTGAGTTTCTGAGTACACACCCATCGGATGAAACAAGAATTCAGCGTTTGCAGGAGTACATGCCTGAAGCATTAAAATACTATAAGCCAATAGGTAAATAAGAGAATTAATCTTTTAGTTTAATTAAAAACATTTATTATTTGATAGCCCCTTTAAATAAAAAGGGGCTAAAACTTTGTACTGATGCGGGTTTGCCCTATCTTTGCAGTCCCATATTTTCAAAACCCCAAATAAAATTTTTCAGGCATAATGGAGACAATTTTCGAAAAACTTCAAATGAAGGAGGAGAAAAATTTGCTGATTCAGGGGCTCCCTTCTTCTATAGAAAAGCAGTTTGTTAAATTAAACTACGCTAAAAATGTAACTCCCTTGCTTAAGGTAAAGAAGATAGATTTTGCGCTGGTTTTTGCCGTTAACCAAAATCAGTTAAACGGTATTTTGTGCGATGTACTTCCTGCATTGCATAATGAAGGCAAGTTGTGGATTGCTTACCCCAAAACAACATCAAAAATCGTTAGTGATTTAAACAGGGATTGTACCTGGAACAAATTAACACAAAACGGGTTTGAAAGTGTACATATGGTTACATTAGACCATGTTTGGAGTGCTTTACGTTTTCAGAAAACAGAAGTGGTTAAAATTAAAACCGGTTCTTTAAAGAAAAGACAAAAAGAATTAGCTGAAGTATAAACAGTTCAACTTATATGGTAAAGGGATTGCTTAATTGCAATCCCTTTTTTATTTAATTTTCATTCCATAAATAAAAACTATGCATCTTAATATTGAAATAAAAGCAAAATGCGCTAATCCGGATGCCATCCGGCAATATCTTTTAAATAATCATGCGGAATTTAAAGGAACAGATCATCAGCGGGATACTTATTTTAATGTACCCAACGGAAGATTAAAGCTGAGACAGGGTAATATTGAAAATTCTTTAATTCATTATGAAAGGGAAAATCAAAGTGGACCCAAATCATCACAGGTTAGTTTGTATAAAGTAGCTGACGGAGATATATTGAGAAATACATTGGAAAAAGCATTAAGTATTAAAGTAGTGGTGGAAAAGAAAAGAGAAATTTATTTTATAAACAATGTAAAATTTCATCTTGATGAAGTACCGAATTTAGGAAATTTTGCAGAGATAGAAGCAATAGACACCAATGGTACAATAGGGAAGGGGAAGTTGCAGGAACAATGTGAGTTTTATTTAAAAGCCTTTGATATTAAAGAAGAACATTTATTAACGGATTCTTATAGTGATATGCTGATGAAATGAGTTCCGGGTGTACTTATGATGCAACAACTGTGATGAGAAAATTAAAAAAGATATTACTTAATAACCGAAATAATGCCACATTAAGGCTTGGGCCATACCCTGAGGGATAGGATCTATTTCATTTTTTCAATAATTGTTGAGCCAATACAAATTTACGTTGTGCTACCGGGTACGTGTATATTCAAAATAGGTACCAATTACTAAATTTTAACAACCAGTTTTTTGATTTATAGTACTTATTATTTTGTAAATAGTATATATCATAAGAAAATAAATACCTGTTTCTTTATAAATAGTATCTCTAACAAAGAAATAAGTACCTGTTTCTTTATTTACATTACCTATTTTATACTACAAAGTTATCATGAAAGATTTTCTGGAAAAAAATATAATGTAAAGAGTAAATAATACGTTATAATTCCTGACAAAAAATTATC
>JBLMVP010000434.1:0-3024 GCA_050256755.1 Sphingobacteriales bacterium
GTAAAATAAATCCGAGAGAAGTTTTACAACTAAGCAAAGGATTACAACAGGTTGATGAAATAAAAAAAATCTGCGGGCATTCCGCTAATGATTATTTAAAAAGACTGGCAGATGCATTAAACCCCTGTCATTACATTTTAGAAAAAATTCAGCACACCATTATTGAAAATCCTCCTGCTGCATTAAATAAAGGCGAGGTAATTAAAGAAGGGATTAATGAAGAGTTGGATGAATTACGGCGCATTGCTCATGGCGGTAAAGAATACCTGGTACAGTTACAGCAAAAAGAAAGTGAAGCAACAGGAATCCCCTCTTTAAAAATTGGTTTTAATAATGTGTTTGGCTATTATTTAGAAGTAACTAACACACACAAGAATAAAGTGCCTGCCGAATGGATGCGCAAGCAAACACTGACGAATGCAGAAAGATATATCACACCAGAATTAAAACATTACGAAGAAAAGATTACCGGGGCTGAAGAAAAAATTTTACAGATAGAAGCCGGGTTGTTTGAAAAATTATTAGCCGAGTTGCAGGATTACATCTCCCCTATTCAAATTAATGGAAATATTTTAGCTATACTGGATTGTTTAATTTGTTTTGCCAATAATGCGCTGCACTATAATTATAAAAAACCTCTCTTGCATGAAGGTTTGGAGTTTGATGTAAAAGAAAGCCGTCATCCGGTTATTGAAAGAAATTTACCAGGTGGTGAACCTTATATAGCCAATGATATATTGCTTGACCCCTCAACGCAGCAGATCATTATTCTTACAGGGCCAAACATGAGTGGTAAAAGTGCATTGCTCAGACAAACAGCATTGATAACACTGATGGCTCATATGGGTAGTTTTGTTCCTGCTGATAATGCAAGGATTCCGCTGACCGATAAAATTTTTACCAGAGTTGGTGCCAGCGATAATTTGAGTGGTGGCGAATCAACCTTTATGGTGGAGATGAATGAATCTGCCAGCATCATCAATAATATATCCGAAAGAAGTTTGATTATACTGGATGAAATTGGCCGTGGCACTTCTACCTACGATGGTATTTCCATTGCCTGGAGTATTGCAGAGTTTTTACACAATTCGTCATCAACTCCCAAAACATTATTTGCCACTCATTACCACGAGTTAAATGAACTGGAAAATAAATTACCCCGCATAAAGAATTATCATATTACCAATAAAGAAGTAGGCAATAAAATTATTTTCCTTCGCAAACTGGCGCCCGGTGGCAGTACACACAGTTTTGGTATTCATGTAGCCAAGATGGCCGGTATGCCTCCCCCACTAATCAATCGTGCCAATGAAATTTTAAAACAGTTGGAGGATAGTAGGGAAAGTCAGCAAGACGGCAAGTCAGTAAGTCATGAAGACAAATTAAAAAATCTTTCATTACCCAAAATGCAGCTATCCATCTTTGATGCACATAGTGAAACCTTTGATGAAATAAGAAAGATGCTGGAGAATACTGATATCAACCGTCTTACTCCTGTTGAAGCATTATTAAAATTGCAGGAAATAAAGGGGAAATTGAAATAAATGGTTTTATTCTTTTACAGAAACTCCATTACAAATAACTCAACCACCATTTACTATGTGTACTCTTATACCGGTTGTATTTTTTACAAACAGGATATAAAACAATTACAACAAATAACCAGATGGCATATACTCCCCACAGGCCAAATCCCAAACCATTGGGTTTAAAAAGAAATGGAACGCCGGGAGTAGCAATATCCTTTGTACTAAATCCCTGCGCATAAAAAACAATCACCACGATAATATGAAGAATATAAAAGTGAAGGATATAATATAACATGGGCACCCTTCCATAAATATTCATTACAGCAGTAAATTTATTTTGTATTTTTTCTATCAAGGCCAAAAGTAAAATTCCAGGACCAATGGTCATACAAAGAAACAAAAGGGATGGAGGGTACTTATTGAGATTGAGAAAAGACAGAAAAGTATAAACAGTTCCTCTTGGTTGTGATGACCATGCCAATGGATCACCATATAGATTACTGAAACGAAGGATAATAAAAAATAAAACTATCCCTGCACCCAGTCTTACCAATATTTTTCTTCTCCATAATGTATCCGCTCCCGATTCAAATAGTTTTCCGAAGCAATATCCCATTAACATTACACCCGTCCATGGTAAAAATGAATATATAATAATAAAGAAATGATTTTGATTGATAGCATAAACTGAAAAATTAGAAAAATATAATAAATCTGCTAAAACATTCCCTTTCAATCCTTCACTTACTGATGGAATATCCATGATATTATGACCTGCCACAATTATTAACCCAATAGCAAAAATCATTCTGTAGGGCAAATGAATCAGTAACCCGAGCAAAATCATACTAACACCAATGGCCCATATCACTTGCAGGATAAATAAATTATAAAGCGGATTAAATGTCCAGCCGAAAGTGATAATAATCAACTCCACAAATACCAGCCAAAATCCTCTTTTGATTAAAAAACCACTCAGTTCTTTTTTGGGTTTACGCTGACACCTCAAATAAATAGACGTACCGGCAAGAAAAACAAATATAGGCGCACAAAAATGTGTTATCCATCTTGTAAAAAACAACATAGGAAAAGTTGTTTGCATATTGGTTGGATCCAGTGCTGCATCCGCTGCTTTTGACAAATCCGCTTTATAAAAAAAATCACGTGTATGGTCCAATGCCATAATTACCATAACTAAGCCCCGTAATATATCAATTGACTGAATGCGGTTTTTGGAAATAACCTGTGCATGCATAGAAAAAGGTTGGGTTTTGTACAAGTTAATAAATAGTTTGAAGGAAAATAAAAAAGCTGCCTTGTTTCAAATAAGGCAGCTTTCTTAGAAATAGAACTAATTATTTTTTATAGCTGTAAACTACATATCCCCAGGCATTTAATTTTATGGGAACAGCCGGGTCAACATTCTCTGGTTTACCAAGGAAAACATTTTCAGGGCTTCCTTTTAAAGATGGATCCGAAATTTTTGCTTCAACAG
>JBLMVP010000435.1:0-3590 GCA_050256755.1 Sphingobacteriales bacterium
TAAATAACTTCTTTGTGTTTTTTTTAAACGTAGAAAACACATCCATCAGTACATCAATTTCCTTATGGTCTTTATCTACATTCAATAATAGTCCTATTTCAGGTTCATACTGCACAATTGAACCATCACTTTCATCTGCTTCAATTACCAGCCACTCTCCTTTTCCCACTTTGGCATTTCCTATTTTGCCTTCTTTGATGATACTTACTAAACCCGCACCGCTAATGATACTTGGCTCCATTCCTGCATATTGTAAAATATCAAATAACATGGCGCTGGTAGTACTTTTTCCGCTTGTACCTCCCACTGCAATTGTTCTCTTGCTTTTAGCAATTAACGCCAGCAATTCAGAACGTTTTATAATAGGAATGCCAAGTTGTTTTGCTTTCTGCATTTCTAATACCGTGTCTTCTACTGCCGTTGATACTACAATTAAATCTGTTGCTTCAGAAATACCTTCACCGTTTTGCAAAAAACAAGTTATTCCTTCGTCTTCTAATTTTTCTTTTGTTTCATTATGCTCTCCTTCTTTAAAATACCGGTCACTTCCTGCTACATTTTTTCCAATGCCTTTTAAATATTGTGCAATAGCACTCATTCCTGTACCGGCCACCCCAATAAAGAAAACTGAATTAAAATCATCAATACTTCTTACCATCTTACAAATAAAAGGAATTTTCATTGCATGAATAAAAGAAAGCCTCCCGCAGAAGCAGGAGGCTTTTAAAATAACTGTTTCCAGTCATTTAGTTACCGGTGGCTGCGGAGGCGGTACCACATTTTTTATTGGTTTAATTGTTTTTAAATATGCAAACATGGCCTTCAATTCATCATCAGTGCGGTTGCGTAATGCAGGCCATGGCATTGGTGGCAACATTGGTCTTGACCCTGCCATTCCTTTTGTAATACCATTACGAAGGGCATAAATAAATTGTTCTTCTTTCCACATACCTATGCCGGTTGAATCAGAAGTCAGATTAGCTGCAAAGGAAATACCCCATGGTCCAATCCATTGAGTAAATGTTTGGGAAACTACAAGTCCCTTTGATTGCATTTCAAGTCTGTTTACATCAGGCAGTGGCATTTGTGAAGGTTGCCCGGATAAAAGTAAAGAGCTGTCATCAGCCGGACCCATCGGAGTCATTTTCTTCGGGGTATGGCAATCACCGCATCCACCTGAAGTTATTAAATGCTCGCCCCATTTAACCTGGCTATCGTACCCGCCAAAATTGGCTGTTGCTGCAGCTGTTTCTTTGCCGCTTTCGTTTTCTTTGTTTCTACATTTAGTAAAAAGCAATGTACTCATTGCAAATAAAACCAGTAAAACTGTTAATTGTTTCTTCATATCAGTAAAGGGTTTATTGTGACTAAAGTATGAAGGAGAATTTCAAGGTTGGAGGGGATACAGTTTTCCTTAATAAGTTGACTTCCTTATTTTTTAATATGTAAAATATTAAACTTTATTAATTTTCTACTATTATAAACATGTGAAATTTCATTTGGTCGCACCTGGTTAAACATGAGCACAGTAAAACTACTATTTGATTTTCTACATAACTTTATAACGAATTAAAATAGTCTATTACCATAATTAGTTGCTTTACCGACCTGCAGTCCAATTTATTTTCAGCAATATATTTTTCTATTAAATCAGTTTTGTCTTTTAAAAAATCAATTAAGAATTCTTTTCCCTTCCGCCACTTTATCATGCTATTCTGCAATGTGCTAAAAAGATAAATGCCGGAATGTTCCTCAAAGTGTTTATCCAGCGGTGATGCAGTAATACTCACATCATTAGCAATAATCTTTTCTGTCATTTTTAAAACCTGCACCTTACCCCAATTTAACGCTTCGTAATAACTCAGATCTGTAAATTTATCAATTGCCGGGTATCCGTTTGCAAATATTACCGGAATAGTACTATCACCACTTTTTTTATTAAATACCACTCTTTTAACAATGCCATCTCCCGCAATCAGTTCCTTATTTTCCTGTGTAAGAAAATGCAATTGATGGGTTAATAAATTCAATCTCAATTTATCAATTGAATAAACTTTACCTCCGTTAAGCATAACATAGGCTGTGGTAAATGAATCGATAAAAAAAGGAGTTCCTTTTACTTTATCATAATTATTTACAGAGAAGGGACGGCCCATCATATTCCCGAGATTAATAGAAGTTCGGGCATCCATTGAAAATTGGGCTCCTGGTGAAGAGGCAGATCCCTGACCAGTAACATCAGAAAAATTGATAAAAAAAGTAATAAAGGTTGTGAGTTGCAGAATATTTTTCATATCATATACTTTTTTGAAATTACAAAAAATACATGACATTTTTATAATATACACTTTACATGAATGACTAAGAAATTAAAAAGCAATATAACTGCCAGCCTAATAGAACAATAAACCCCGCAAAAGCGGGGTGAACTTGTGGGAGTTGACGGGGTCGAACCGCCGACCCTCTGCTTGTAAGGCAGATGCTCTAAACCAACTGAGCTAAACTCCCTTTTTAAAATCGGATTGCAAAGATAAGGGTAGATATATTTCTGCCAAATTTTTATTGAAAATAATTAAAGCACTTCTAACTCTTCTATTGTTCTTACAGATTTGTGGGGACGAACAAAATCAGATGGATAGTTACGAAGATAACGGAAAATAATACCCAGGAATTCCGGGTATTCCTTTAAGCGAATACCTCTTGATTTAACTGCTACATAAAATGCCAAACCAAAGCTGATTAAGAAATTAAGAAAACCAATCAGTAATATTCCGTAAAAAATAGTTACTGCATAACCTAAAGGAACATTATGATCCAGCCCGTAAAATCCAATAGCAGCATTACCCGCTGAAATAGTAATATGACGTATATCGAATGGAATACCCAGCAGGTGACCAGCTAAAAAAGCCATACCGAGAAAAAAGCCCAGCATAATATTACCGGCTAATCCACCCAAACTATTATTGATGTAGCGCATCAGCCTATCCATTTTTTTATCGGAAAGATTATTACGAAGGATGGGATTTAATTTTACCCTTTCTGCTATTTTACCATAAACAACATAGTTCTCTACATAACCGGCAATAATACCACTAAGAAATAAAAAGAATCCGGTAAAACAGGCAAAAATTAAAGCGAAACTATTCCAGGGATGCTGACTATCCAGCAATTTTTGAGCATAAGCTCCTTCAGCTATTTTCATTCCTGTTGCCCAATGAAACAACCAGGCCAATGCATAAGTTAACGGAAAAACGATAACCAGGTTTCCGATAAAAGAAGCAATCTGGCTTCTGGATACACGGGCTACTGTCAACGCAAGATTGTATAAATTAGGTTTACCATCATGTTTCTCACTGTCTAACGAACTGGCAACTGCAGATGCAGTAAATGCAGGTTGTTTGGTTGCAAGGGTAGAACCACTTTCCTGTATAAGAATAAAACCAAGCGAGTAATTAGCACTGTGTAATAACCCCTGCCAGAAAGGAATACCCGTTACTTTAGACAGTAAGTTTTTAAATATTGCAATAAATGAAATAATAAAACCACCACCCATTGCACTCTTCAGCATATTCCAGTATTCACGGCGGGTA
>JBLMVP010000436.1:0-6269 GCA_050256755.1 Sphingobacteriales bacterium
TAAACATAATCATTACACACAACCTGGACTTCTATTCCGTTAAGTGATGAAAACTGAAGAAAAGAAAAATGCTAGTTATAATATTGTGGGGCAATGGAATGGAAATCAGGTCTGAAAAAAATGAAATCATTAACCGGCAATTGTGTCATTGATTCAGGGCCCGTATACAACTTGGTATGGCTATTGCCAAAGGCCTGGAAGTGAATGTTGAATCAACTATGAATGAATTGGGAGTTCATCCTAAAGCAGATGTTGTACAAGCAAATTAATTAACAAAGTATAGTATAAAAAAAGAAACCTCCTGTTAAAACGGGAGGTTTTTGCTTCTTAGGGTTTAGCGGTAAGCATTCCTTGTGAAGCTTTTTCAGGGTACGATCAAAAACGGGAGGCAACCCGGGTAAAGGGCTGTTTTGTTCCCTCTTCTAAAAATCGGCGAAAGAAAATGACAATGACAGTGCCATTTCTCCGCAACTTAGAGAAGTAGTTTTCAATGGGTATACTTTTTACAATATGTTGAAAGGATAAAAAACACTTTTTATTGCCGTTGGGAAAATGAACGTAAGAGGAATAAAAATTTGTCACGCAGTTTGGTTTTACTAGGATTATGTAAGACTAAAATAAAATGTTTCTATGAAAATAAAATGATTTGGCCTGCTTTATTTTTAAAATCGAGTACAAACCTGCCTGCCTAATCGTAATACTACTTTTGTGAAAAGGATTAATACGGATCAACAATTAAAACTTTATTATTTTTATGGGGTTATGAAAATTGCTGAAGTCATTACTCATTTGGAATCAATTGCTCCATTATCATTACAGGAGTCATATGATAATGCTGGATTACTCACCGGTATGCATGGCTGGGATTGCACGGGTGTGTTATGCACACTGGATGTAACAGAAGAAGTGGTGATGGAAGCTGTGAAAGGAAAATGTAATCTTATTGTTGCCCATCATCCAATAATTTTTGGTGGGTTAAAAAAAATTAATGGCAACAATTACGTAGAGAAAGCAATTATTGCAGCCATTAAAAATGATATGGCTATCTATGCTATTCATACCAATTTAGATAATGTACATAACGGAGTAAATAAAGCAATCGCAGATAAACTGGGATTGATTAATTGCACCATTTTATCTTCCAAACAAAACATACTTAAAAAACTTTTCACTTTTGTTCCAGTTGCCCAATTAGAAAAAGTGAGGAATGCAATCTTTGATGCCGGAGGTGGAAATATTGGCAATTATAGCGAATGTAGTTTTTCCGTTGAAGGTTCGGGTACTTTTAAAGCTAATGTGGGCGCACAGCCTTTTGTTGGAGAAATTGGAGCCCGTCATGAGGAAAATGAAGCGAAAATTGAAGTTATTTTTCCTGCCTGGCTGGAGAACCGAATTATTTCAGCCATGATAAAGGCTCATCCTTATGAAGAAGTTGCTTATGATATTGTTTCTTTAAATAATATTTACAGCGAGGTTGGTTCAGGATTGGTCGGGGAATTGCCGGAAAAATTGGAGGAAAGTGCATTCCTTCAGAAAATTAAACAAGCTTTTGGTCTTACTGTTATCCGCCACACCTCTTTATTAAGGAAGCCAGTTACCAAAGTCGCTGTTTGCGGAGGTGCCGGAAGCTTCCTGATTCCCAAAGCTTTAGCGGCAGGTGCCCAGTTTTATATAACTGCGGATGTAAAATACCACGAATTTTTTGATGCGAATAACCACATGGTTATTGCCGATATTGGCCACTTTGAAAGTGAACAATTTACAATAGACTTATTGGTTGAACTTTTGGTACAAAAATTCCCTACCTTTGCCGTCCTTAAATCGGTTACAAAAACAAACCCGGTTCAATATTTTACCTGATATGGCACAAGTAAAAGACTTCTCAGTAGAAGAAAAATTAAGCTCACTTATTACGGTACAGAAAATCGAAAGTAAATTGGATGAAATCCAAATCCTCCGCGGTGAATTACCTATGGAGGTTAGCGATTTAGAAGACGAGATCCAGGGATTGCATGCTCGCAGAACAAGGGTTGAGGAAGAGATAAATGGTATCCAGGAGTTTATCAACAGTAAGAAGGAGGCGATGAAGGAAGCCGAAGCTTTGATTAAAAAATATGAAAAGCAAAGTGATAATGTGAAGAATAACCGTGAGTACGAAGCAATCAATAAAGAAATTGAAATGCAGACACTAGAGGTGAAACTTGCCGAAAAGCATATCAAAGATGCCAATGAAGAGATTGCTGAAAAATCCAAGCAATTAGAATTAGCCAAAAAAGCAATTGCTGCAAAAGAAGGTAACCTTAACCACAAAAAGGGGGAGCTGGAAAAAATCATTGCTGAAACTGACAAAGAAGAAAAACATTACAATAAATTAGATAAGGAAGCCCGTGAATCAGTTGATTCCCGTTTGTTAATTGGTTTTGATCGTATCCGAAAAAATTACCGCAACGGTTTGGCTGTAGTTGCCATTGTACGTGATGCCTGTGGCGGTTGTTACAATTCTATTCCTCCTCAGCGTCAGAGTGAAATCCGTCAGCGTAAGAAAATTATTGTGTGTGAAAACTGTGGTCGTATTCTTGTAGATAATGATTTACATGATTCAGTCGATATAAAATAAAACTTTACAACATATTTAGAAAAGGGCACCCTTGAGTGCCCTTTTCTATTTGGCTGATTAAAGGAATTACTTCATTTTTACGCTTCATGAAAAGCAGGACTTATCTTATTCTTACCATCCTATTTCTTTTTCCATGTTTCTGCCGGGCAGAAAAAAAATTTGATTTTAATACCAATTGTTTAAAAGCATACAAGGAAATTGTTAAACTCAAACTTTCAGCCGGACAGGAAATTTTAAATACAGAGAAGAAAAATAATCCTGATAATCTTATTCCTTATTTCCTGGAAAACTATATAGATTTTTTTGTTCTTTTTTTTAATGAAGACCCGGCAGAGTATAAATCAAGAATCAGCAATCTTTCAGAAAGGCTGGATAAAATGGATGAAGGTCCATCAACGTCTCCTTTTTTCAAATACACAAAAGCTATCATTAATTTTCAATGGGCAGCTGTTAAAGTAAAGTTTGGTTACAGGTGGGATGCAGGCTGGGAGTTTCGCCGTTCTTACCTGCAGGTAAAAGTCAATAAAGAAAAGTTCCCGGGCTTTCAGCCAAACAATATGCTTTATGGTGCAATGCAAACAGTGGTGGGTACTATTCCTGATGGGTACAAATGGCTGAGTAATTTACTTGGGATGAAAGGAAACATCAACTCGGGGATGAGCCTGTTATCCGGTTTTCTTAATTCTACTGATGCATGGGTTCCTGTATTTAAAGAAGAAGCTGTTTTCTACTATGCTTACCTGCGATTTCATGTGCTGAATGAAAAAGAAGAAGTTTTTCAATACATCAATCAGCAAAAATTAGATGTTATCAATAATCATTTGTTTGCATACATGGCAGCTAATCTTGCTATCAATAACAAACAATCTTCCTATGCCAGGCAAATTATTCAGCAACGAAATCCGTCAACAGAATATTTACCAACATCTATATGGGACCTTGAGATGGGTTATGCTAAACTAAACCACCTGGAAAATGATGCGACAATTTATTTACAACATTACTTAAACACTTTTAAGGGTAAATTTTATGTAAAAGATGCCTTGCAAAAATTATCGTGGTGTTATTTATTACAGGGTAATATTAATGAAGCTGAGAAGTGGAGGAAGCAGATACTATCAAAAGGAAATACTGATTCGGATGCTGATAAGCAGGCTTTGAAAGAAGCAAAGTCAGGTCAATGGCCTTCCATTATTTTATTAAAAGCAAGATTGTTGAATGATGGCGGTTATTATAAAGAAGCATTAGATATGCTGGTTGGGAAAAGCGCAGGCGATTTTACTTTACCTGAAGAAAAAGTTGAATTTGCTTACCGGTTGGGAAGAATTTATGATGACCTGGGAGAAGAAAAAAATGCCATTGACGCTTACTTAACTACTATTAAAACGGGTGAAAAGCTTAAAGCGTATTTTGCTGCAAGAGCAGCCCTTCAGCTTGGATTTATTTATGAGAAAAAAGGACAGAAGAATATAGCTATTGCATATTACCAGCGTTGCCTGGATATGAATGACCATGATTTTAAAGATTCTCTTGACCAGAAAGCTAAAGCTGGGATTGCCCGCTGTAAAGGAGAATAATTTGGGAATTGGGTGATTAAAGGTTTGATAGTTGGGAAATAGTTTTATATGAAATTACCTGATCGCCAAATTGTGTAATTGTATATCTTAGTGACTTCATTATGCTAAAGCAACTCCATATACAGAATTATGCCATCATTGATGAACTATCCATTGACTTTTCATCACAACTTAATATTATAACAGGTGAAACGGGTGCCGGCAAATCTATTTTGATGGGAGCTTTGGGATTGATATTGGGAAACAGGGCAGATACTTCTGTTCTTTCTGACAAAGAAAAGAAATGCGTGATAGAAGGAAGCTTTTTAACTGCAGAAAAAAAAGAGGTAAGATCATTTCTTAAAGAAAATGAACTGGATGATTTAAATGAATTACTTGTAAGAAGAGAAATTGCAGCCAATGGGAAATCAAGAGCATTTATCAACGATACGCCGGTTAATCTCTCGCAGCTGCAGCAATTATCATCGTTGCTGGTTGATTTGCATCAGCAGTTTGATACGTTGGAATTAACCGAAAATGACTTTCAACGGGAAATTCTCGATGCACTGGCAGAAAATGGAAATAATTTGCAGCAATACCAGTCTTTGTACAGTAATTATCTTTCAGCTAAAAAAGAATGCGGGGAATTGATGTCTACCCAGTCCAATGCCAATAAAGAATTGGACTATCATAAATTTTTATATTCAGAGTTAGAAGAATTATCGCTTAAGGAAAATGAACTGGAGGAGTTGGATGCGGAATTAAAATTGCTCAATAATGCGGAAGAAATTAAAAATGCACTTACCGCATCTTCTTATAATTTAAAAGAGGGAGAGCAGCCAATAATTCAGCAACTAAAATCTTTAATTCAGCAGTTACAACACTATACAACATTGCATACACAACTGCCTGAATTAATACAACGGCTTCAATCTTCACAAGTAGAATTAAGTGATATAGCTGATGAACTGGAACATGTCAATGATACGATTCATTATGATGCCAAAAGGATAGAAGAGGTAAATGAGCGATTATCTGCAGGATATAAATTGCTTAAAAAACATAATGTAAAAACCAGCGATGAATTGCTGGCAATACAGAAAGAATTAGAAAATAAATTACAGCAGGTATTAAATATTGAAGAAAGTATAACCAGGAAATCAAAAGAAACAGAAAAATTGTTGACAGAAGCAGTGGCGTTGGCTTCAAAAATTTCGGAACAAAGAAAAAAACAGGTTAAATCATTTGAAGATAAAGTGAACAAGCTACTGATTCAGGTTGGTATGCCCAATGCCCGCTTAAAAGTAGAAGTCAATAAAGTAAGTTTGAATTATTACGGTACTGATGCTATTGAATTTTTATTTGATGCCAATAAAAGCAACCGCTTTGAACCCGTTCGTAAAGTGGCCAGCGGAGGTGAATTGAGTCGTTTAATGCTTTCTATAAAATCATTGGTGGCACAAACAGTAGCCATGCCTACATTGATATTTGATGAAATTGATACGGGTATTAATGGCGAGGCTGCCCGGCAGGTTGGTATAATTATGAAGGACTTTGCCAAAAGACACCAGGTTATTTCCATCACCCATCAGCCGCAGATTGCTGCCAAAGCAGATGCTCATTATTTTGTTTATAAGAAAGAAAGCCTTGGTAAAATTAAAACCCATGTTCGCCTGCTGAATGAAAAAGAAAGAGTGGAAACGATAGCAAGGATGCTTAGCGGTGAACAAATGAGTGACGCTTCTATCAAAATTGCTAAAGAAATGGTAGAAGGATAAACTATGCAATATATTCTTAACAATCCTCTTATCTTATTTTTATTGATTTTAGTTGGATTCCTTGCTTATTTATTCACTAAATATCTTGAGAAAAAAATTCAACCAGGATTAAGCGGACAGCGATTTGTTTTATACGTGCTGATAGTATTGATTACAGGTTTTATGCTGACTGTATTGTTTTCATTTTCTATTGGATGGTGGCTGAAAAATCAAAATCACCGTTAGGTATCAAAGTCATTGTTCTTTCTTATTTTTAGGCCTTCAAAATAATTATGTTTATGGCTAATAATCTGCTCAAAGGAAAAAAAGGAATCATCT
>JBLMVP010000437.1:0-6419 GCA_050256755.1 Sphingobacteriales bacterium
ACGAATCTTTTTTTAACCTCAATGGTAATTTCAATACGGGTGTGTATAATGTTTTTGGTACTGGTTCAGGTGATCAGTTAAACGCTGCTTTCTTTCCACAAAACCAGGCAGGAGACGTAAGATTGGTTCATCCTTCTTATGCTACAGACATTGCGGCAAATGATGATAGAATAAGTAAGGCAACATTACGTAACGCTCCCGTATCAATCGCTGGACTAAGCAGCAACAGGGATGTATGGGTTTATACTTCCAGTACAGCACCTGTTCCTGTTATAAGGAATGAAGAACTGATTTTGATTTACGCCGAGGCGAGTATTCAAAACAATGATTTGTCCAACGCAGTGACTGCGCTTAACAAAATAAGAAATGGTCACAACTTGCCAAACTACAGCGGTGTTGTAACACAAGCGGCGCTAATTGATGAAATGCTAAAACAAAGAAGATATTCCCTTTTCTTTGAAGGCCATCGCTGGATTGATATCCGCAGATATAATCGTATTGTCACTTTACCAGTTGACAGAGCAGGAGATGATATATGGACTGCGTTTCCGTTACCCAATACTGAACAATAAAGCAATCGATATAAGAGATCTTATTTAATACAAATGAGATCTCTTGTATTCTTTTTAATAATCATAATAAATCGTATGCCATGGCATTTATTAATTTAGGAAATGATCTTCCGGGTATTCGCGGCCCAATGGCCTATCGGCGAGAAACTGCAAAACCATTGAATGAGTTAGCGGAAGTTTTATTAAGAGACGATGATAATACACTAACCCGTGGCGAAAGAGAGTTAATCGGAGCTTATGTTTCATCTTTGAACGATTGTTTCTTTTGTCAGCATGTACACGGTTCTCTTGCACAACATTATATGCAGTGTGATACGAAGTTTATTGACGACATAAAAAAAGATTTTCAGTCATTACCCATTTCAGAAAAATTAAAAGTTTTGCTGGCAATTGCAGGCAGTGTACAAAAAGGCGGCAAGTTTGTTACCGAAGAGCAAATTAAAGATGCACGAACTGCTGGTGCTACTGATAAGGAAATACATGACACTGTATTGATTGCTGCAGCATTTTGTATGTTTAACCGGTATGTAGATGGGTTAGCAACATGGGCACCACAAGACAGGCAATATTATATTGACCGTGCTCCAAGGCGAGCAGCAGAAGGGTATATCGATTTTGATTTATATAAATAATAAAAGAAGTCATCATGAAAAAATTATTTTGGATTGGTATTATTGGACTGCTGCTGTTTGAAATAGCAAATGTATATTTCATTATGCCTATGCCCGGAAGTCAGCAAATGAATAGTATTGATGCAGCTTATTTTCTATACACATGGCGTTGGGGTTTCCGTATTTTATTTGGATTGATGGTTGTTGCGGGATTCTTCAAACCAAACTGGAAACGGAAATGGTTATTGATTCTTCCTGTTGGTTTGGTAACTGTCGTGGTGTACATGGCAAATTTCAAAATGGCAGCAGATGCTATGTTTAAACAACCCCATCAATTGTTAATGCTTAGTGCCAATGAAAATAAAGTAGATTCAAATCGTTTGGTTCTTGGTGTTTCAATTAATGGGGAATCCAAAGCTTACCCGGTTCAGTTTTTAGGTTATCATCATCATATACAGGATACGGTGGGGGGTAAACTAGTAATGATAACTTATTGCACCGTATGCAGAACGGGAAGAGTATTTGAACCCTTGGTAAATGGTAGAAAAGAAAAGTTCAGATTAGTGGGCATGGATCATTTTAATGCCATGCTGGAAGATGCTACTACTAAAAGCTGGTGGCGGCAAGTAACCGGCGAAGCAATTGCCGGGAAATTAAAAGGCCAGCAATTACCGGAAATATTAAGTACCCAAGCTACATTAAAAGAATGGCTAAAATTATATCCCAACTCTTTTATCATGCAGGCCGATCCTTCTTTTGTTTCAAGTTATGACAGCACTTTTAAATATGAAGATGGTAAAAGCAAAAGTAAGTTGACGGGAACGGATAGTGTTTCGTGGAAAGATAAATCATGGGTGGTTGGAATAAAAGTTGGAAACAAAGCAAAAGCATATGACTGGAACCAGTTAAAAACACAAAGAATAATCCGTGATAAAATAGATCAAACTTTTGTATTGATTGCGCTGGCTGCTGATGACAAAAGTTTTTTTGCTTATAAAGTTCCTTCTGACGATAATATTGTAACTATTCAGGGAGACACATTGTTTTTCAATAACTACCGGTATCACCTGGATGGGGAAGGAATTGATACATCGGTTTCTTTAAAAAGATTAGCTGCTTCACAGGAATTCTGGCATAGTTGGAGAACATTTAACCCTAATACAGAAAAATACTAAATATTACTTTATACTGATTTAAATACTCCATACTTTCTTTTAAAGAAAAGCGACAGGCAATTACTAATAAATCTTTATTTTTAAATGCTGGCTAATTTAATTTTCAAATTAACGATGCAACAAAGTACTTTAAAAGAACTTTCCGAAACACTGGGGTTAAGCATCTCAACTGTTTCAAGAGCGTTAAAAGATCACCCTGATATATCCGATTCAACAAAGAAAAGGGTAAAGGATCTTGCTTCTTTAATGGAATATGAGCCCAATGCTTATGCTATACAGTTGCGTACCAGGCAAAGTAATGTGCTGGGCATATTGCTGCCATCAATTGATAATTTTTTTTACGACTCATTTATAGCTGCTGTTGAACAGGAGGCTAGGCTGAATGGATATTCAGTGCTTATTATGCAATCAAAAGATATTGCTGCTGTGGAGCAGGAATGTCTAAAATTGTTCAGGAAAAACATGATAAAAGGTTTGTTTGCAGCGCTGTCAATAGAAACAACTAATTTGCATCCTTTTCAGAGATTGGAAGAAATGGGTATTCCTGTTATTTTCTTCGACAGGGTTCCGGAAATTTCCGGCTATAAAAAATCTTGCCTGGCAGATGAGGCGGCGGCAAGATTAGCAGCGGAAGCAATAATTGCAAAAAATAAAAAAAATGTGCTGGCTTTTTTTGGTCACCCGCATTTGAGTATTTGCAAATTACGTTATGCTTCTTTTATAAAAACTTTTAAAGAACTTTCACCAAAAACAACTGTTAATATAGCCTGGCCCGAACAAATAGAAGCCTCAAAAATAGAAGCATTAAAAGCCTTAGGAAAAAAAAACAGACCCGATGTAATTTTTTGCATGGGGGATATGATATTAATAGGCGTGATGTACGCTATACACGAATTAAAATTGAGGGTGCCGGAAGATATTGGAGTAATTGGAATAAGTAATGGTTTTATTCCAACCATGTATAATCCTAAAATCACCTATGTGGAAACCAGTGGATTTAAGTTGGGGAAGTTGGCCGCTAATCAAATGTTTGCCTGCTTAAATAAAAAAAATAGTGCGGAAGAGGTTTTCCTGGATTCAATCTTTGTGGAAGGAGGATCTTTATAGCGGGTAACAGTAACACATTAAAAACAAAAGCATAAATTTAATTTTAATCACACAACGACTGCCATGCAAAACTTCCGGATTAAACTTTCTTTGTTTCTCAACTATTTTGTGTTTGCTATTTTACTCAATAGTGTTGGTATTCTTATACAAAAATCTCAGAACCGGTATCATGTAGATGAGCTTACTGCCAGTTCATTAGAAGCTTTTAAAGATTTATCCATAGCATTTGTTTCATTTCTTGTCGGCTCCTTTTTGCCGCGTTTGGGCTATAAAAAAGGAATGCTGATTGCTCTTGCACTTGTTTTTTTAGGATGCCTGGGTATGTACTGGGGTAATTCGTTTACTTCAGTTAGGATTTTATTTGCTTGTGTGGGCATTTCCTTTGCGATTATCAAAGTATCTGTTTATTCAATGATTGGGCTTATCACCAGTAATGATAAAGAACATAAAAGCGTATTAAGCTCGATTGAAAGTTTTTTTATGATTGGTATTGCAACAGCTTTTGTTGTATTTCCTCTTTTTTACAGCGATACTGATCCCGATGCATGGCTGCGCATTTACCTTGTATTGGCAGCTTTAATTGCTGTTTCCTTTCTTATATTATTGTTCTCCGATTTTAATATTAAATACGAGGTGCCGGGGACAAATGCAAAAGACGACTTTGTTGAAATGATTAAATTAATGAAGCGTCCATTAGTACTTGTATTTGCAGTGGCTGCTTTTATGTACGTGATGACAGAACAGGGTATAATGAGTTGGCTACCGACTTTTAATGAAAAAGTTCTCCATCTTCCTGAAAAAACCAGTATATATATGGCTGTTATACTGATGCTTTCTATTGCTTTAGGACGATATGTTTCTTCTTTGATGGTAAAAAAAATATCCTGGCTCGCTATACTTTCAACCTGCCTGATTTGTGCTGCATTGATTGTACTTTTTGTGTTACCGCAAACACAAAACCTGGCGCCTAAAGAAATAGCATCATTAAAAGATGTACCGGTCATTGCTTATGTATTTCCATTAATCGGATTATTTCTTGCACCCATTTATCCGTTGGTAAATTCATTTGTACTAAGTTCTACAGAAAAAATTTTTCATAGCCCAATGGCATCACTGCTTGTTTTCTTTTCTGCCGTTGGTGGTACTCTTGGTTCAAGGTTAGTGGGGTATTTATTTAAAAATATAGGGGGCCAAAAAGCTTTTTATTTTTCGTTGGTGCCAATGGCTATTTTATTACTTTGCTTATTCTATTTTGGACAAATTCAGAAAAAGAGTAATAAAAAACCAGAATTTAATTCTATGGGAGGTCATTAAAATATCCTGAATTGATCAATCAAATAACAGATATAAAAGATTTGTTTGAGCAGGTACAAATGCAATTAGTACTGGAAGACGGAAAAACGTTTCCTGATTGTATTCCCAAATATGATTTAGCAACAATCAACAATAGCTATCAGCAGCAAAAAAATGCTGCCGGCTTTGATTTAAGAAAATTTGTACTGGATAATTTTCAACTGCCGGTAACTCCACATACAGATTTTGTTACTGATACCAGTAAGCCGGTTGAAGAACATGTTGAAAAGCTATGGGATATATTAACAAGGAAACCGGATGCAGAAGTTTCATCACTAATCCCTTTGCCACATCCTTATATAGTTCCCGGCGGGCGGTTTCGTGAAATATATTACTGGGACAGTTATTTTACTATGCTTGGTTTGCAGATTTCAGGACGAGTGGAAATGATTGAAAACATGGTAGAAAATTTCTCTCACCTTATCGATGAAATTGGATATATCCCTAATGGGAACCGTACTTATTATATTGGCCGTTCACAGCCTCCTTTTTATTCATTGATGGTTCGCTTACTTGCTGAAGAAAAAGGAAATGATGTATTGATAAAGTATTTACCACAATTACATAAAGAATGGTTGTTCTGGATGAAGGGAGAGGGTTTTATTGATAGAAAAAATACCTCTTCTCATCATGTAGTTAAAATGAGTAATGGTTCAATCATGAACCGCTACTGGGATGAAAATGATACGGCAAGACCCGAATCTTATAAAGAAGATGCAGAGTTGGCGCATCATTCAACAATCAATAAAAAAGATCTTTATCGTAATTTAAGAGCAGCGGCCGAATCCGGATGGGACTTTAGTTGCCGCTGGTTTAAAGAAGGGTCTGATTTATCAACAATACACACTACTGAAATTATTCCGGTTGATTTAAATTGTTTGCTGCTTCATTTGGAAGAAACACTTGCGGAGGCTTATGACATTTATGATGATATAATTCAGCATAAATTTTTTACTGAACGTGTGGCAAAACGAAAAGCTGCTATTCAGTACTATTGCTGGAATGAGAAAGAAGGTTTTTATTTTGATTATGATTTTATAGCTGGTAAGCAAAAAGAATTTTATTCACTTGCATCCGCCTTTCCTCTGTTTTTTAAAATAGCAACTGCTGAACAGGCAGGAAAAGTTGTACACCATTTAATGGGGAAATTATTAAGGAATGGTGGAATGGTTACTACATCAATAAATAGTGGACAACAGTGGGATACTCCTAATGGCTGGGCACCTTTGCAATGGATAACCATTATTAGTTTTGAAAATTACGGATACAAAAAGGAAGCTAAAGAAATTGCGCAACGCTGGATAAAATTAAATAATGATGTGTTTAAACGCACAGGAAAATTAATGGAGAAATATAATGTAGTAGATACACATCTCGAAGCAGGTGGTGGTGAATACCCGGGCCAGGATGGTTTTGGCTGGACTAATGGGGTGTTACTTGCTTTGATAAAAAAATACGGAACACCTGAATAGTCTCTTTTAATTACTCATTTACTTTTGGCTCCAGTAAATGAAAATTATACGGTTCGATAATCAAATGCTCATAATTTGTTCCAACCGTAAATTCTTTACCTGTCCAGTGATCAAATAATTTATTGGGAA